>JAEWFB010000398.1 GCA_023389095.1 Actinomycetes bacterium | reverse complement strand
CCCACCGTTACTCCTCGACGCGTCGTGACGCCGCACCGCCGGTCCGGGTTCACGGCGGCGCACCCTGGCGCCGGTGGCACACGTTGGGGCCATCCGCACACCGTGCACGGTGTGCGGGTGGCCGTCGCAGGTGTCGTCCACAGGGAGGAACGGGGCGGTGTTCGCGACTGCGCGCGAACCGTTCCGAAACGTGTACTTCGTGTGGATCTCGTGGGGGAATCGCGTGGTTCGCCGCTCCGTAGGTTTCTCGTCAACAGGGATCGACGCGATCCCCACAGACTTCCGGGCCGCGCCCCGGCCCACACACCAGGAGCACCCAGAATGAGCGTTTTCGCCAGCAAGAAGGTCCTCGTACCGCTCGCCACGGCCGCCGTCGCCGGCGCCCTCGCGGTCGGGTCCGGTGCCGACTTCTCCTCGACGTCCGGCAACACCGCGAGCAGCGTCACCGCCGGCACGCTGGCCCAGACCAACAGCAAGGCCGGCTCCTCGATCCTGAACCTGGCCAACATGAAGCCGGGCGACTCGGTCTACGGCCAGGTCACCATCACGAACTCCGGCTCGCTCGGCTCCGTGTTCTCCGTGACGCAGACCGACACGTCGACCTTCAGCTCCGGCGTCCTCACCGAGAAGATCGAGGACGTCACCAACGCCTCGTCGCCGGTCACCGTCTACAGCGGAGTGTTCGGCAGCGCCGGCACCAAGACCCTCGGCACCTGGGCCGCCGGTGAGGCGCACACCTACCGCGTCACCGTGACGCTCGCCTCGACCGCGACCAACACCGAGCAGGGCAAGTCCGCGTCGGCCACGTTCTCCTGGAACGGCACGCAGACCTCCGCCACCGTCACCAACGCCGACACCGGCGCCGTGACCCCGGCGGCCTGACCCTTTGGTTCCCCGGCGTCGACGCGGGAGGGCGTCGACGCCGGGCCCGCCCCGCCCGCCAGCTCGAGCAACGAGCACGCGAGCAACCAGCACGCGAGACCAGCACGCGAGACCAGCACGCGCACCGATCACCAGCCGACTCGAATTAAGAGGAACCGTCATGGCCACCACCGCCCAGCGCCGCCGCGGCGCCCGGATCGCCGGCGCGTTCGGCAACCTCGCGATGCTCGCGCTCCTGCTGCTCGCGGTGGCCTACGTGCTCCCCTCGCTCATGGGCTACCAGCGCTACATCATCACCGGCGGTCCGATGACCGGCACGTACGACAAGGGGTCGGTCGTCTTCGAGAAGGTCGTGCCGAGCAAGGACGTCAAGGTCGGCGACGTCATCACCTACCTGCCCCCGGCGAGCAGCGGCGTCAGCAACCTCGTGACGCACCGCGTCGTGTCCGCCGAGCCGGGCGTGCACGGGACCGTCTACCGGACCCGGGGCGACGCCAACCCGAGCACCGACCCGTGGACCTTCACCCTCGACGCCGCCGAGCAGCCGGTCGTGGCCTTCCACGTGCCCTACGTCGGCTGGGCGCTGCTCTACCTCGCCGACCCGCACCACCGCATGCTCCTGGTCGGGATCCCGGCAGGCCTCATCGCGCTCCTCAGCATCCGGGAGGCCTTCCGCAACGCACGTACCGGGGAGGAGGGTGCCGGCCGTCGCACGCACGGCCGGCACCGCACCGGCGCCGCTGCCTCGAGCAGTGTGGGCAGCGGCGTCGGAGCGAACCCCACGCCTCTCGTCCTCGCGTCACACTGACGCCCCTATCTGTCCGGTCGTCCCACCGATCGGCCGACCACGGCACCCCCTGGCCGTGGTCAACCACCCAACCGGCAGGCCCGTCCCTCGGGGGACCGGGCCTGCCGGCGCATCCCCGGGCCCGACGCCCGACGCGTCCCGCACCGACGCCCGAGACGCGTCCCCGCACCGACGGACCGACGCGTCCCCGCGCCGCTCACGCGTCGGGAGGCGTCAGTTCCCTTTTGTGGAAGAGCCGCGGCCGGGGCGTGTGCTCTCGCGCGGCTCCCGTGGTGCCCGTCTCCGTAGCGTTTCCACCATGCCGAGGACCCGACTGATGCTGCTGGCGCTCGCCGCGCTCGCAGCCGTGCTCGGGGCCACCTCGTCGTTCTCCTCGGCGTCGTTCACGTCACGCTCCACCAACTCGCCGGCCGTCTTCTCCGCCGCCGCCGACTGGACGCCGCCCACGGTCGCGATGAACAGCCCGGGCTCGGCCGTCAGCGGCACGGTCACCGTGAGCGCCACGGCCTCGGACGCGGACAGCGGCCTGGCCTCGGTCCTCGTCGAGTACGCCGCTCCCGGCAGCGGCACGTGGACGACGCTCTGCACCGCCACCGCGACCCCGTGGTCGTGCAGCTGGGACACGACGCGCGGCGCCGACGGCAGCTACGCGCTGCGGGCCACCGCCACCGACAAGGCCGGCAACGTCACGGTGTCCGACCCGGTCTCCACGACCGTGGCCAACAACGTCGTCGTCGCGCTGTCGGACCCCGGCAGCTACGTCCGCGGCAGCACCACCCTGTCGGGTGCGATCTACGGCGGTGGCGCCCTGCTCTACGGCGTCACGGTGGAGTACGCCGTCAGCGGCACGACGACGTGGAAGACGCTGTGCACCGCCATGTCCGTCACGACGACCTTCTCGTGCGCCTGGGCCACGACCACCCTGACGAACGGCACCTACGACCTGCGCGCCACCGCGACCTCCGGGAAGACCAGTGCCACCTCGGCGTCGGTCACCGACGTCATGGTCGACAACACCGCGCCCGCGGTGACGATGACCGACCCCGGGGCCACCCTGAGTGGCACCGTGACGCTCGCGGCGACCTCGAGTGACGCCGACTCCGGCGTCAACCAGGTCGTCATCCAGTACGCGGTGACCGGTGCGACGCCGGCCACGTGGACCACCGCCTGCACCCTGACGTCCTCGCCGTACTCGTGCCGGTTCGACACGACGAAGCTGACGACGGGCAGCCGCTACGACTTCCGCGCCGTGTCCACCGACGCGGCGGGCAACACGGCGACGTCCGCCTCGGTCACCGGCCGCACCGTCGACAACACGGTGTCGTCGGTGTCGATGGAGGACCCCGGCTCCTACCTCACCGGGACCGTCACGCTGACCGCCTCGGCCACGGCCCGGGCCGGCGTCGCGTCGGTGGCGATCCAGCGCTCCCCCAACGGTGCCGGCACGTGGACGACCGTGTGCACCCTGACCAGCGGGACCTCGCCGTACTCGTGCTCGTGGGTCTCGACCTCGACCGCCGACGGCCTCTACGACTTCCGCGCGGTCCTCACCGACGCCGTGGGTGTCGTCACCACCTCGAGCGTCGTCAGCGCCCGACGCGTCGACAACACCGCCCTGCGCGGCTACGACGTGCAGGCCGTCAACGGCGGCACGACGGTCGGCAAGATCGAGACGAACGACTCCTTCACCCTCACCTACACCGACTCGGTCAAGCCGTCCTCGATCACGCCGACCTTCACGGGTGCCGCGCTCGCCGTCCAGGTCCGCGTCCGCGACGGCGCCCTCCTGGGCCTGACGACCAAGGACGACACCCTCGACGTGCTCGTCGGCGGAACCGTCGTCAACCTCGGCTCGGTCAACCTCAAGGAGGACTACGTCCGCAGCAGCAAGGCGAGCCTCTTCAACGCGACGATGACGGCGAGCACCATCGTCGTCGGCTCGGCCAACCGGACCGTCATCACGATCAAGCTCGGCGCGCTCTCCAGCGGTGGCGCCCTGCACGCCGTGACGACGGCCCAGAACATGGTGTGGACCCCGTCCACCGGTGCCACCGACGCCTTCGGCACGGCCTGCTCGGGCGCGCCGGTCACCGAGCTCGGCACGCTGGACAAGGACTTCTGATGCGGCAGCCGGCGTCGGACGAGACCGAGGACCGACGCGTCAGCCTGCCGTTGCGCGCGGCCGCGGGGAGCGCGTGGGGCCTCGCCCTGCTGGAGGTCGTGGTCGTGGCCCACCAGGGCGCGCCCGCCACCTGGGCCAGGGTGCTGCTCGGCGTGGTCGCGGCGGCCACCGCCACGGCCGGTGTCGCGCTCGCCCGGGGCGGGTGCGCGGTGTCGCGGACGGTGGCGGGCGTGCTCGCCGGTGGGGTGGTCGGCACGGTTCTCCTCCTCGTCACGGTGGGCCCGCCCGGCGGTCGCCCGGCCGCGCTCGGACCGTTCTCCCTCCTGGCCCTCGGCCTGGCCGGTGGGCTGATCGCACTCCTCGGCACGGACGGCCTCCGGCGCCGGCGCGGGCCTCGCACTGGTGCGAAACGGGCAGAGACGGATAATTTGGGCCATGGCGACTCACGTGCTGCTCGTGGAGGACGACCCGGACATCGCGCCCACGCTCCTGATCGCACTGGAGCGTGAGGGCCACGTGGTGACCCATGCACCCACCGGTGCCGCCGCCCTCGAGCTCGTCACGGCCGGTCCCACCGACGTCGTCCTGCTCGACCTCGGGCTGCCCGACATGGACGGCCTCGAGGTCTGCCGCCGGCTGCGTTCGGGCGGCTACTCGGGCGCCGTGCTCATCCTCACCGCCCGCGGCGGCGAGCTCGACCGGGTCGTCGGGCTCGACGTCGGCGCCGACGACTACCTGTCCAAGCCGTTCTCGCTGTCCGAGCTGCTCGCGCGCATCCGCGCCACCCTGCGGCGGGGCTGGGCCGTCCACGCTCCCCACGGCGGTGGCGCGCCGACGCCGGCAGAAGCGTCGGGCGGCGGGGTCGCGCCCGGTGCGTCGCACGCCGGCAACGGCACGTCCACGCGTCCGGTGACAGCGGCACCCTCTCCCTCCTGGGCGGACGGGCGGTCCGATGGGGCCGAAGCCCTCAGCGTCGACACCCGGTCGCGTCGCGCCTTCGTGGGCGGTGGCGAGATCGCCCTGACGGCAAAGGAGTTCGACGTCCTCGCGCTCCTCGACGCCGAGCGAGGCGCCGTCATCACCCGCGAGACGCTGATGAGCGAGGTGTGGGACGAGAACTGGTTCGGCTCGACCAAGACGCTCGATGCCACCGTCGGACGGCTGCGCCAGAAGCTCGAGACCGCCGAGAGCCCCGCGCGCATCGCGACGGTCCGCGGCGTCGGCTTCCGCCTCGAGGACGAGCCACCGGATGCGTGAGCGGCTCGTCGCCGCGCTCGTCGGGACGGTCGTCGTCGTGGTCGCCGTGATGGGGGCGGTACGCGCGTACGCCATCGCCGGCGAGATCGAGCGCTCGGCGCAGGCCACCGTGGACCGTTCGCTGACGATGGTCGGGGTCGCGATCGACGAGCGGCTGCACGGCGGACGGCCGGTCACCCCGGAGTTCCTCGGGGCGCTGTCCGGCGAGGTCGTGGGCATCCGCTACCGGCCGCGCGACGGAGCCGTGGTCACCGGCGGTCTGGCGGTCGCGGACTCCGACCGCGAGTACGCGGCCGGCGCGACGCGTCCCGATGGCGCCGAGCTGACCGTCGTGCGCCCCGCCGAGGACATCGGACGCCGCATCTCCGACGCCCTGCTGCCGCTCGTGCTTCTGGCGCTCGGTCTCATCGCCGCTGCTGCCCTCGCCGGGTGGCTGCTCGCGCGCCACATCGCACGCCCGTTCCAGGAGCTGGCGGAGGCGGCGCGCGGCCTGGCCCGGGGTCGCCGTGGTGTGGCCGTGCCTCGCTACGACGTGGCAGAGGCCGATGCCATCGGCATCGCCCTGCGCGAGGGCCTGTCGCGCCTCGAGCGGCTGCAGGAGCGCGAGGAGCAGTTCGCCGTGTCCGCCTCGCACGAGCTGCGGACCCCGATCACCGCCCTCCGCCTCCGGGTCGAGGGCCTGGCCCTCGACCCCGACCTGCCCGGGTCCGCCCGAGCCGACGTCGACGAGCTCGGCCGCGGGCTCGAACGGCTCTCCACCGCGGTCGTCGACGTGCTCGACGCGGCGCCGTCTCGCCGGGACCGCGTGGTCCAGGCCGTGCCTGCCGCGACGCTGGTGGCCGAGGCCGTGCAGCGGGTGACCCCACGGCGGGCCCGCCGGCGGGTGCGCCAGGACATTGCCGACGGCATCCGGCTCGTGGTCCCGGCGGACCCGTTCACCGGCGCCGTCGCCTCGCTCGTGCAGGACTGTGCCCAGGCCGGACGCGGCCGCGTGAGCATCGCACTGGCCGACCGGGGCTCGCACCTCGAGCTCACCGTCACGGACGAGGGCCCGCGGCGAGGCGAACCGGACCTCCTGCACGCCGACCGGGCGTCGGCGACGCTGGCCGCCGCCGTGACCGGCGTCGAGTCCTTCGGCGGCCGGCTCATGGTCGCCGACACCCCGACGCACACCTACCGGCTGCTCCTGCCCCGGGCAGGGTCCTGACCGGCGTCAGTCCGTCGCCGGCAGCGAGACGCGGAGGGTGCGCGTGCCGCGGAGGTCCAGGACGACCTCGTCGCGGATCAGGGCCGCTCGCAGCACGACCGCACCGCACCCGCGGCATCGGGCCGTCGACCCCATGCCGGTCTCGTAGAGGACCAGCTCGGCGACGCACTGCTCGCGCCCGCACCCGACGCACAGCACCGTCGCGCTCGTGACGTCGACACCGAACACCTCGCCGAGCCGTCCCGCCAGCACGTTGCCGTCGAGGGCCGATGCGCCCGGGACGTCGTCGTGAACCGTCATGTCACCCTCCACTCGGACCGAAGCGCTCGGTCCTGATCGTGTGCTCGTCGTGACCGAGGTCGACGAGCGCGTCGGCGACCGCGTCGACGAAGCCCGTGGGCCCGCAGACGTAGACGCGTTGCCCGGCCAGGACCGGCGCCCAGGCCGCCAGCTCCTCCGGGGTGATGCGGTGGGCGACGCGCGCGGCCCCGGGCGGGGCGGACCGCGTGTACGCGACGGTCACGGTGAGCCCGTCGTCGAGGCGCCCCCGACGCTCGAGCTCCGCGGCGTAGAGCACGTCGGCCGGCGTGCGCACCGAGTAGACGAGGTGCATGGGCGCCGCACTGCCCGACTCGTGTCGGGCCCGCACCATCGCCATGAGGGGGACCACCCCGGACCCGCCACCGACCAGCAGCACCGGCTCGGCGGACGCCCCGGCGTCGGGGCGCCACACGAACCAGCCACCGACCGGCCCGCGCAGCTCCACCGGGTCACCGACGGCGTAGTCCCGCGCGAGGAACGAGGAGACCTCCCCGTCCTGCACCACCTGCACCGTCAGCTCGACCTGGGCGCCGTGGTCCGGCGCGGCGAGCGAGTAGGAGCGCTGGGCGGAGTAGCCGTCCGGTGCGGTGAGCCGGACGTCGACGTGCTGGCCCGGCAGGTGCCCCGGCCACTCGGGCACCCCGAGGACGAGGGTCACCGCATCCGGCGTCTCGTCCCTGCGGGACGCGAGATAGGCCACCTGCCAGCTCACGCGTGCCATCCCGGGCGGCCCTCAGTCGCCGGAGTAGCGCTGCTCGCGCCACGGGTCGCCGTACTCGTGGTAGCCCAGCTGCTCCCAGAACCCCGGCTCGTCGTCGAGGAGCAGGTCGATGCCGCTGACCCACTTGGCCGACTTCCAGAAGTAGAGGTGCGGCACGAGGAGCCGGGCCGGGCCACCGTGCCACGGCTCGAGCGCCTCGCCCTCGAACTCGTGGACGACCCAGGCCTGCCCGTCGAGCAGGTCCTCGAGCGGCAGGTTCGTCGTGTACCCGTCGTGACACCGCACGAGGGCGTACTCCGCTGCGGTCTCGACGCCCTCGAGGAACGTGTCGAGCGAGACACCGCGCCACGAGGTGGCGAGCTTGGACCACTTCGTCACGCAGTGGATGTCGACGGTCGGCGTCTCCTGCGGCAGTGCCTGCATCTCGGGCCAGGACCATGCGTGCTCGACGCCGTTCTCGGTCGTCACGGTGAACGACCACTCGTCGACCTCGACGCGTGGGGTCGGCCCCGCCTGCAGCACCGGGAAGTCGTGCGTCAGGTACTGGCCCGGTGGCAGCTCGACGTCGTCGCGTCGTCGTCCACGGAAGCCCGGCGTCACGATGCCCATGCGTTCTCCTCGTCGGTCGTCGGTCGTCGGTCGTGCGGGGTCCGGTCAGGGTCGGGTGGCAGGGTCGGGTGGTCAGGGGCGGTCGGGTCAGTGCTGGTCCGAGCCGGCGCGCGGCCATCGCCCGACGAGCGGCCCGGCCACGATGACGACGATCGCTGCGATGACGCCGAGGGCCAGGTACCGCGTGTCGACGCCGCGGTTGCTCGCAAAGAGCCCCGAGGAGAGTGGCCGGTCGAGCAGGACGACGCCGGTGGCGATCAGCCACGCCCGGCCGGCGACGAGCGGCCCCAGCACCAGCCCGACGGCGACGAGGACGGCCGACACGAGCGCCCATGCCCAGAACCATGCCACCCAGAACCGCGCGACGCTCGAGTCCTGCTGGATGAAGATGGCGTAGTCGAGCAGCACGAGGACGCCCACGGCGGTGCCGACGATGACCACGACGACGGCCGGGTCGGTCCACCGCATCTCGGCGCGGAGGAGGCATGTCCGCAGCGGTCGCCAGGCGAGCGAGACGACCGAGACGGCCACCATGCAGCCCGCGCCGACGAAGCTCGTCCACCACCCGGGCCCGGGCGCCGACGTCGTGTGGTCGCGAAGGAGGCCGATCTCACCGAGCGCGAGGAGGGCGCCGAGGGCAGCCGTCGGAGTGGTGAATCCCAGGCCCATCGCCGGCGAGGCCCGGCGGGCGAGCAGGGCGATGCCCGAGGCGAGGGTCACGACGAGGAAGCACACCACCTGCACGACCAGGTCGTCCTGCGGGTTGGCCACGGTGTCGTCGGCTCCCCACGGCAGCAGCAGGCCGCCGACGAGCCCGAGCAGACCTGATCCGATCGCGAGCCAGCCGAGCACGCCACGGACCCGGGCCACCCGGTCGGTGCCGACGGTTCCGTCCGTCGCTGCGTCAGGACCCACCGTCGTGGGCGGTTCCGGGGCGGCGGCCTCGTCGGCCGCTGCTCGGTCGTCGGTCGAGGCCTCGCCGGACGTTCCGTGCTCGCGGGCCAACGCGGCGGACGCGGTGGACGTGGCGGACGCGGTGGACGCGGGAACGAGCCGCCGGGCGCCCGAGAGCTCGTCGATGCCTGACGCGTCGGGCGCGCTGTGTCCGTCGGCTGGGGCGGCTGGGGCTGCTGGGGTGGCGTCCGGCAGTGCCGCGCCGGCCACGCCCGCCGTGACGGGGACGGTCACCGAGCCGGTGGGGGCGGTGAGCACGACCGCACCGGTGAAGGGCCGGCCGGTGGGCGAGAACGTCACGACGACGCGGTCGCCGTCGACCTCGGCGGACAGGGGCGGGTCGGCCTGGACCTCCACCTGACGGGCGAGCGCGACGCCGCCGAGCGACAGGGTGCGCTCCACGTCGACCGACGCCTCCGCGTCGAGCGCGCCGAGGTCGAGCGCCCCGGGAGTGACGGACGGGTGTGCCGCGTCGATCGCCGCGAGGGCGTCCTCGGAGACCGCGCGCACGTCGCCGGCCGCCACGGCCCGCAGCGCCTCGAGCGCGCCGAGGGACACCCCGAGGTCGGGATGCCCGAGCCGGTCGCGCAGCTCGAGCACGGCGCCGCGGCGGTAGGTCGGGTCGGGGTTGCGCAGGGCGGCGGCCAGGGCGTCCGGCAACGGTGCGGCCTTGAGGCGCCGACGCCGGCTGCGGGCGACGTAGATCTCCCCCGACATCTCGATGTCACGACCGGGGGTCTGCTTCGGGTTGGCCTCCCGGACCCGGTCGAACACGTAGTCGTAGAGCTCGTCGAGCGACACGAGCCCGTCCTCGTCGCGGTCGGCGTCGCCGGTGCGCAGGCCGTGGACGACGGCCGAGGTGAACACCGACGGCGGCGCCTCGTGCTCGGCCGTCAGCGTCGTGCCCTCGAAGGCGTACTCGATGGCGCTCGACGCACTGATGACCGCCCGCCCGCGCCCGCCGCCGAGACGCCCCTTGGGAAAGGCGTCCATGACGTTGACCGGGCCGGCGGCGCGCACGGCGACGCCCTCGCCGAACGCCCCGCCGTAGCAGCAGTCGAGGAACAGCACGATGCTGTGCGCCCGCGAGCCGCGCATGCACCGCTGGACGAAGTCCGCCGGCACCGACGACGACGCAAGCCGGTCCGGACGGGTGTTGCGGGCCGCGATGAACAGCTCGCCGGAGTCGCTCTTGAGCCCGTGGCCGGAGAAGTGCAGCAGCACGAGGTCGTCCCGGCCGCTGTCGGCGAAGAGGTCCTCGATGTGGGCCTGCACCTCGTGCGAGGCGGCGTTGCGGACGACGTCGACCTCGAAGCCGCCGACCTCCGGGTCGCCGAGCACCTCGCTCAGCGCCACGGCGTCGGCGGCCGCGGACCGCAGCTGCCCCAGTGCCGCGTGGTCGTAGGTGTCGGTCGCCACGACGAGCGCGCGGCGTCGCCCGGTCACGCCGGGGCCTCCGTCCCGTCCACGTGCCGGAGGAACACCTGGAGCAGCCGGTCCTGCTCCTCGGCCGACGCGTCGGTCAGCTCGAACACGTCACCGCCCACCTCGATGCGCACGGAGCGGGCATCGCCGGCGCCGCGCCGCAGCCAGCCGCGCAGCGACGCGACGAGAGCCGTGAGGCCACCGGAGCCGAAGACCGCGACGGCGAGGGCGCTGACGGTGGCGGGGTCGACGGCACGGGATCCCGGCTCGGCCGGCGCGGCCGCGGGCCCGGGGAGGGGCTCGACCTCGTCGAGGTCACCGAGCTCGGTGCGCAGCTGGCGCTGCAGGGCATCGAGGCGCAAGCCATCGGCCCCCGACTCGGACAGCTCCAGAACGACCGTCGCGCGCATCTGGCCACCTCGCAAGTGCCGTTTCCAGAACAGTACGCGCGTGGTGCCCACCCGATACAGGTTCCACACAGGAGGGCCGGCCGTACACCGCGAACGGTGTGCGGCCGGCCCCCACGTGCAGCCCGTCAGGGCAGGTGGATCGTCAGCGTCCGTCTCTCGCCCTCGGCGAGGACCACCTGGGTGGCCCCGGCAGCCGTCGACGCGCCGTCGTACCAGACCTGCTGCCCCGTCTCCGCGTTCTCCACGCGGACGATGAACGCACCGGCCGGCAGCGTGACGGGGTTGGAGGCGTGCCCGTCGGAGATGTCGAAGTCGCCCAGGTGCACGCCCGTCGGGCTCTCGACGTACCCGGTCCAGGAGCCGTCGACGGGCGAGCCGTCGTGGGCCACGAGCTCTGCCTCGATCGTGCTCGCCGCGGCCAGCTGCGCCGAGAACGACGCGGACTTGCCCGGCTTGAGGCTGATCGGCGTCGCGCCCTCGTACGTCGTCGAGCCGCCGGACCACTCGGGAGCCCACTGCGGTCCGGAGTAGCTCGTGTAGACGACCGGACGGTAGGTGCCGGCGGCGATCGGGCCGACGGTGTAGCGGCCGTCCTTGTCGGTGGTCGCGCAGTCGAAGCACTCGCCGCTGCGGTCCATGAGCTGCCCGCGCGGGTTGACCGTCGCCCCCTCGACCGGGTTGCCGAACGGGTCGGTGATCCGGCCCGAGATCGTCACCGGCGGGTCGATCTTGACGTTGCGGATCGCCTTCGTGGCGCCCGCCTTGACGGCAACGAGGTCGGCCGCGGCCTGCGTGTGGGCCTTGAAAGCCCAGACGTCACCCGAGGGGTAGGGGCCGTTGCCCATGCCCAGGTGTACGGCGTACGACCCGGCCGGGAGGCCGGCGATGCTCCAGCGTCCGGACGCGTCGCTGCACGTCGCCACCTGGCCCTCGACCTGCGCGCCGGCGTGGCCGACGTACGCGTCGGGGCAGGCGCCCTGCAGGGGCGTGCCGAGCTTCGCGTCGACGGCGAGGCCGGTGATCGTGGCCCCGGGGGCGAGGGCGGCGTCGACGACGCTCGGCGTGCCACGGGTCACCGTGAAGGTGTCGGCGGCGTCCAGCGTCGACCGGTTGTCGTAGTACTCCTGCACGAAGCGGCCCTCGGGGTCGGAGATGCGGGCCGTGAAGGTGCCGCCACCCCCGTAGAGGTCCGCCGTGTAGTGGCCGCTGGCGTCGGTGCAGCCCTGCCCGACCGTGTCGGGCCAGTCGATGACCGGCACCCGGATGATGTCGACGCACGCGCCGGCGACCGGCGCCCCGTTCGCCGAGCTCGTGACCGTGCCGGTGACGCTGGCCGCGGCGAGCAGCTGGTCCGAAGCGTCGACCGTCTCGCCCGCGGCGACCGTGAACACGGTGGCCTCCTCGCGCGTCGACGCGCCCACCGCCCACTGGGTCGCGCTTCCGGAGCTGAGCTGGACGACGTAGTCGCCGGGAGCCACGACCGAGCGCCAGGTGCCGTCGAGCTCGATCGGTACGTAGGTCGAGGACGAGCCGTCGGTGGAGTCGACGTACACGTAACCGTTGTCGACGGGCTGGCCGTCGGCGCCGCGGAGCGTGCCGGAGAGGATGCTGCCTGTCGGGAGGGCGACGTCGACCGTCGCGGGAGTGGTGACGGTGTCCGCGCGGTCGAAGTCGCTCGCGTCGCGCGCCCAGCGGCCGAGGTGGACGCCGTCGTAGGAGGTGACCTCGACCTTGTAGCCGACGCCCTCGGGAAGGCCGTAGACGCTCCACGTGCCGGTGGTGCCCGCCTCAGAGCCGGAGCACGTCGACGCCGCGTAGTCGTGGCTGTCGGCGACGTAGACGTTGACGCACCCGTCGATGGGGTCGCCCGTGCGCGCGTCGGTGATGGTTCCCTGCAGCGACACCTCTTCCCGGACAGCGAGGACGTCGTCGACGACGGTCTCCTCGCCCGTGGTGGCGGTGAACGTGGCGGCGCCGGCCCGTTCGGCGGCGCCGTTCGCCCACTGGTGGAACGGCAGCTGCGTGAACTCGACCTGGTACCGGCCCGGGGCGACCAGCGCCCTCCACGAGCCGTCGTCCGAGGTGTAGGCGGATCCCGTTGCCGCGTCGCCGTTCTCGGGCCACAGCGACACGGCGGTGCCGGCGGCTGCCGAACCGTCCGACGTCGTGAGGTGCCCGCTGACGACGGCGCCCCGGGTGAGTCGGCTGGTCACGGTGGCCGGTGCGCTGACCTCGGTGGCCGCCGGGAAGTCGGCAGCGCCGTCGTACCACTGCGAAAGGTGCAGGTCGTCGTAGGGCTGGACCTCGAGCTTGTAGGCGGTGCCGCTCTCGACGGCGGACATCGACCAGGCGCCGGTCTCGTCGGTGCACGCCTGGTCGACGTAGCCATAGCCGAGGTCGTAGGCGGTGACGCAGGCCGAGACGGGCGTGCCCGACGCGTCGTCGACCACGGTGCCGGACAGCGTGGCCGGCGCCGCGTGGGCGGGCGCGACGACGACCGACGACGCGAGCAGCGCCCCGGCCAGTGCGACGCCCACGCGCTTCAGTGCAGAACGCATGTGAGTGCTCTCTGTGAGTCCCCTGTGCCGCGGCTGCTACCGAGGCGAGGCAGAAGGTAGCAGCGCGAGGGGACAGCAGGGCGCATTGAGCAGCGGCGGAAATGCCGTCTCCGGTTGCGTATTCCTGCAACGCGAGGCCGCCCCGCCTCCCCGCTGCCCCGACGCGTCAGGCGGCGGACCGCTCGGTGGCGGGGCGCCGGCGTCGGTGCACGTCGGTGAGGGCCGGCGGCGTCCAGGCGGTGTCGGCGCGGTAGAGGTCGACGCCGGGCGCCACGATCTCGTCGATCCGGTCGAGCACGTCGTCGCCGAGGGTCAGTCCGGCGCCGGCGAGGAGGCCGTCGAGCTGCTCCGGGGTCCGGGGCCCGAGGATCACCGACGTGACGGCCGGGTGCGCGACGACGAAGGCGACCGCGAGCTGCGGCAGGGTGCAGCCGACCTCCTCAGCCAGGGCCACGAGGGCCTCGACGGCGTCATACTTGGCGGCGTTGTCCGGCAGCGCCGGGTCGAAGCGCTCGGGCCGCAGGTCGGCCCGAGCCGTGCCGGCAGCGGCGAGTCCGCCACGACGGTGGCGACCGGTGAGGAACCCGAATGCGAGCGGGCTCCACGTCAGCACCCCCATGCCGTGCGCCTGCGCGACCGGCAGCAGCGACCGCTCGATGCCGCGGGTCAGCATCGAGTACGGCGGCTGCTCGGTGCGAAAGCGCATCAGGCCGCGGCGCTCGGCCACCCACTGGGCCTCGACGACCTGCTCGGCCGGGAAGCTCGAGGACCCGAAGGCGCGGATCTTGCCGGCGCTCACGAGGTCGGTGAGTACCGACAGGGTCTCCTCGACGTCGGTGGTGGGGTCCGGCCGGTGCACCTGGTAGAGGTCGATGTGGTCTACCTGGAGCCGGCGCAGGCTGTCCTCGACCGCCCGCGTCAACCACCGGCGAGAGTTGCCCCCGCGGTTCGGGCCATCGGTGAGCGGGAAGTGCCCCTTCGTGGCGACCACGACGTCGTCGCGGCGCGACCGCAGCGGCCCGCCGAGGGCCTCGCCGAGGATCTCCTCGGACTCGCCGGCGGAGTACATGTCCGCGGTGTCGACGAGGTTGATGCCGGCGTCGAGGGCGCGCTCGAGCATCGCGTGGCACGCGGCGCGGTCGGGGTTGCCGATGGCACCGAACATCATGGTGCCGAGGGCGTAGGGGCTGACGTGGACTCCGGTGCCGCCGAGCGGTCGATAGCGCATGCGGCAGACGGTAGAACCTAGACCGCGGTCTAGATCAAGGCACTAACGTGGCGACCATGTCGGTCGACGAATCAGCCACGGCGCCAGCTCTGCTCACGATCGGTGAGGTGGCCGGGCAGACGGGCCTGTCGGTCCACACGCTGCGCTTCTACGAGCGGCAGGGCATCCTCCTCGACCCGGTGCGCCGCACGTCCGGCGGCCAGCGTCTCTACGGTGAGGACGACCTCGTGTGGCTGCGCCTGTGCATGGTGCTCCGTGCGTCCGGCATGCCCGTCGAGGACATCCGTACCTACACCGAGCTGGCGCGCGAGGGTGACGGCACCGAGGGCGACCGGCTCGAGCTGCTCCGCGGTCACCAGGACCGGGTGCGGCGGCAGCTGCGCGAGCTCAAGCGGTGCCTCGACATCATCACCTACAAGGTGCGGGTGTACGAGGACGCCGTCGGCGAGTAGCACTGTCCCGCAGAGCTTCTGGCAGGACGCGGGTGCTCCGGACGGCGCGCCCGCTCGGCCACGCGAAGGCCGGCCGCACACCGCGTACGGTGTGCGGCCGGCCTCGACCGGTGCGGACGCGCCAGGCCTAGTTGGCCGTCACCGTCCAGCGCTGGGTCGGTGCGGCGGTGTCGGTGACCTGCACGACCTTGCCCGAGGCGTCGACCGCGAGGGAGAGGCCGCTGTGCTTGGCCGTCAGCGTCAGCTGCGTACCCGACCTCGTGATGGTCCACTGCTGGTTCGTCGTGCCCGTGCACGTGTACTGCCCGACGAGCGCGCCCGAGGACTGGGAGCTGGAGAAGACGTCCATGCACTGGCCGCTCTGGGCGTTCTTCACCTGGTAGGCGCCCGAGTCCTGCAGCGTCACCACCCACTTCTGCGAGGCCGACGAGCTGACCGGGGCCGTCCCGAGCTGCGAGGAGTCCGAGCCGGGCGCCTCCAGCGCGAGTCCCGTGCCGACGTTTCCGATCGAGTACTGCCCGTCCGCGACCGGCGGAGGCACGACGTCCTCGGTGCCGACGGTCATCGCGAAGACGTGCACCGCCGAGTTGGCCGGCAGGGTCACCGCGGCCACCTCCTTGGTCGGGTCGATCCGCACCGTCTTGGTGTAGAGGCGGTACGCGGTGGTCGGGTAGGCCGCGCCGGTGGGCGTGTTCTTGCCCATCGTCGTGATCGCCGTCTTCGCGCCGTACGTGTCGGTGGCGAGGCAGCACCAGTTGGGGAAGCCGACCGTGACCGCCGCGGACGAGCCGTCGGTGTAGTGCACCGTCGCCGCGCCACCGGCAGACCCGCTCGTGCCCGTGCCCAGGAAGGCGAGCGCGTTGCCCTTGCCCGACACCTGGATGGTCTCGCCGGCCGAGGCGACGTTGTCCTTCGTGCCCGGCTGCGACGAGGGCCAGGTGAAGTCGAACCCGTTGGCCGAGACCTTCGCACCGGGCGTGACGCCTTGTGCTGCAAGGCGTTCGGCGATGAAGCTGGACCCCCCACCGTCGATGTTGCCCTTCGCCGGATCGGCCAGCGCCGTGACGGCGACGTTGCTGAACGCGCTCGCGAGAGATGGGAACGCCAGCCGGGTCGCGGTCGCGTCGGTGAGGGTGTGCGACACGTCGCGCACGGTGTACGCGGCGGATGCCGTGACCGGGTAGGACCCCGGGGTCGCCCCGGCGGGCGGGGTCACCGCGAACCGGGCGGTGAACGTCGCGCCGTCCTTGAGGTCGGTGGCCGTCGTCGGCCCGGAGGCCGTGGCGGTCCAGCCGGCCGGCACGACGACCGACGTCGCGGTCACCTGGACCGGCTTGCCGGTCGAGTTCGTGAACGTCGCCGCCACCTCGCGGGCCTCGCCGGGCACCGAGATGACCGGCGCCTTGACGTCGAGGGTCGCATCGAGCTCGCCCGGCTGGGCGCCGCCCACCGCAGCGGCGCCGGTGAGGCGCACGGTGTGGGTCGACGCTGTCGTCACCGACCGCGTCCTGACGTTCACGACGCCGGTCGAGGCGTCGTAGAACCACCCGTCGGCCGCCGCGTCGAGCGCAGCCTGCGAGCTCGCCCGCGACACCACGGTTCCGTCGACGGCGACCTCGGAGGGCACCGTGTTCGTGTGGACGGTCAGCCCGTACCCGCGGGTGCCCGGCTTGCCGGCGTAGGAGCCGTCGACCGACCCGATGGTCACGGTGACCGGACCCTTGCCCGACACGGGGGCGGCGACGTCGAACCGCTGCGTGGCGCTGCGGCCCGCGGCCCACTCCTGCGAGCGGCCGTCGTCCTCGTAGTTGGTGAAGCTCGAGGTGCCCGACGGGTAGACGTCGAGGTCGAGGCGACCGGAGTCCTTGCCCGCTTTCCAGTCGAGGGTGCCCTTCGGGAACTGGGGCACGACGGCGCCGGCTCGGACGAACAGGGGCAGCCGGTCGAGTGGCGCCTTGTAGCCGTTCACCGTCTGCCGGCCGGAGTAGAGCCGCCCGGTCCAGTAGTCGACCCACGTCCCGGCGGGCAGGTAGATGCCGTCGCGGACCGTCGTGTCGGAGTAGACCGGCGCGACGAGGAAGTCGTCACCCGCGAGGAACTCGTACTTCGCCTGGTCGCCCCACGTCGCCGGGTCGTCGGGGTAGTCGACGTAGAGCGGACGCGTCGGGCCGAGACCGTTCTTCGACCCGTTGACGGTGTGGGTGTAGAGGTAGGGCAGCAGGCGCTCGTGCAGCTGGAGGTAGCTGCGGTTGATCGACGTGTACGGCTCGCCGTAGCGGTACGGCTGCTTGTCCTTGGCCGCCCAGCCGCTCATCGCGTACGTCATCGGCAGGAACATCTTCCACTGGAGGTCACGGGTGTAGGTGTCGGCGCTGCCGCCGAAGA
Organism: Actinomycetes bacterium; assembly: GCA_023389095.1. Classification (GTDB taxonomy): domain Bacteria; phylum Actinomycetota; class Actinomycetes; order Actinomycetales; family Dermatophilaceae; genus Monashia. The sequence goes on along the minus strand of JAEWFB010000398.1, from coordinate 274 downwards.
TGCCGTCGATGTCGCCCGTCGTCACCGGCTGGCCCGACAGCGTCGAGCCGGCGTACGTCGGGATCTGCCACTTGATGTAGTCCCACGACCCCGACTGGTCGCCGCTCCACATCGCGCCGCAGCGCTGCGTGCCGGCCCAGCCCTCGATGGTCAGGACGGTCGCGCGGTCGGTGCTGTTGGACTCGATGCCGTCGCGGGCCTTCTCGCAGGCGTCGAGCGCGAAGCGGTAGCCGGGGCCGACCCACGCGACGTCGGTCTTGCGGACGCGGACGCC
>JAEWFB010000375.1 GCA_023389095.1 Actinomycetes bacterium | reverse complement strand
CGGTCGGGTCGCCGGACGTCGGAAGGCCGACGGGCGGCTCCCCGATCCAGTGCGTCTGGCCGCCGCGCTCGGTCAGCGTCGCGGCGCTGCGGGCGCCGAAGATCGAGTAGCGCGACCACACTCCCCCGTGCTCGGCCGACTCGAGCAGGAAGGTGCCCGGAGCGTCGGCGGCGAGCTTGCGGTACACCCCGACGGGCGTCTCGGCGTCCGCGAGGACGCGACGCACGACGGGGATGACGCGGCGGTGCTCGAGGGCGAGCTCGGTGAAGACCGGCAGGCTCGGCCACGTGCGGCCCCACGCGAGGTCGGCGTGCGGGGCGGGCGCGGGTGCGAGCGGGGCGGTCGTGTCGGGCACCGGCCCATTCTGGCCCACCGCAGTCGAGCGCTCCGGCCGCCCCTCACCCACCGGACGTGGCAGGTGGTCAGGCCTCGCCGACGACGGCGGGCAGGACCCGGGCGTCGAAGCACGTGCGGTCGCCGGTGTGGCAGGCCGCGCCGACCTGGTCGACGGTCACGAGCAGCGCGTCGCCGTCGCAGTCGAGCCGGACGCCCTTGACCCACTGGACGTGGCCGCTCGTGTCGCCCTTGCGCCAGTACTCGCGGCGGCTGCGCGACCAGAAGGTGACGCGGCCCTCGGCCAGCGTGCGACGCAGTGCCTCGTCGTCCATCCAGCCGACCATGAGCACGTCGCGGGTGTCGTGCTGCTGGACCACCGCCGCGACGAGGCCGTGCTCGTCGCGCTTGAGCAGCCCGGCGATGCTCGGGTCGAGCGCTGCGAGCTCGGTGGCGGGGTCGGAGGTGTCGGCGGAGTCGGTCACCGGGACATTGTGCCGGACCTCAGAGGGCCTGCTGCTGGGCCACCCACGAGGCGTGCAGCCGCGTGTAGACGCCGCCGAGCGCGACGAGCTCGCTGTGGTGGCCGCGCTCGACGATGCGCCCGGCGTCGACGACGACGACCTCGTCGGCGTTCTCGGCGGTCGAGAGCCGGTGCGCGATGGCGATCGACGTGCGGCCGCGGGTCAGCGAGTCGAGCGCCCGCTGGAGGCGCACCTCGGTGTGCGGGTCCACGGCCGAGGTGGCCTCGTCGAGGACGAGCAGGTCGGGGTCGGCGAGGTAGGCCCGGGCCAGGGCGACGAGCTGGCGCTCACCGGCCGAGAGCGACTCGCCCCGCTGGCCGACGTCGGTGGCGAGGCCGAGCGGCAGCGTCGCGACCCAGCCGTCGAGCCCGAGGTCGGACAGCGTCGTGCGCACCTGCTCCCCGGTGGCGTCGGGGCGCCCGAAGCGGACGTTGTCGAGCAGCGTGCCGTCGAAGAGGAAGCCCTCCTGCGGCACGAGGACGACACGGGACCGCAGCGAGGAGAACCGGATCCGGCGCAGCTCGGTGCCGTCGAGCAGCACCCGGCCGGAGGTGGGGTCCATGAGGCGGGTCAGCAGCTTGGCGAGCGTCGACTTGCCCGACCCGGTCTCGCCGACTATGGCGACGCGGCTGCGCGGGGCGATGGTGAGGTCGATGTCGTGCAGGACGGGCTCGCCTCCGGGATAGGCGAACCCGACGCCGCTGAACTGCACCGTGATGGGGCCGCGCGGGAGCTCGACGCCCTCCTCCGCGGGGTCGGACACGTCGGCCGGCGTGTCGATGATGCCGATGACGCGGCGCCAGCCGGCCACGGCGTTCTGCATCTCGTTGAGGATCTCGGTGGCCTGCTGCACCGGCATCGTGAAGAGGTTGACGAGGAAGAGGAACGCGAGCAGCTCGCCGAGGGTAAGACGTCCGTCGACGGCGAGGACGGTGCCGACGACGAGGACGACGGCGGTGGTCAGGCCCGAGACGAGCTGGCCGGACGTGAACGCGACGACCGACCGGGCCTGGGCGCCGATGGCCGCCTTGCGGTGCCCCTCGATCGCCGCGTCGATGCGCGTCGCGGTGCGGGCCTCGACGCCGTAGGCCCGGATGGCCTGGGCGCCGACGACGGCCTCGGAGACGGCGCCAAGCATGTCGCCGACGCGCTCGCGCACCGTGGTGTACGCCCGCCCGACGACGCCCTGGAAGGTGCGGATGATGACGAAGAGGGGCACGAAGCACAGCCACACGACGGCAGCCAGGATCGGGCTGTAGAACACCATGAGCACCGTCGCGAGCGTGATCTGCGCGACGTTGACGATGAGCATGAGGCCGCCGAACTGCACGAACATCGAGATCGTGTCGACGTCGGAGGTGACGCGCGAGACCAGCGACCCGCGTCGCTCGGTGTTCTGGGTCAGCATCGCGAGGTCGTGGATGTGGCGGAAAGCCTTGAGCCGCAGGGTCGCCAGACCGCCCTCGGACGCCCTGAAGAGCCGGACGTTGACGAAGTAGGCCGAGAACGCGGTGACCAGGACGCCGACGAGGGCGACGCCGATCCAGAAGGCGACCACGGCGATGTCGGGACCGCCCGCGGCGAGGATCCCGTTGTCGGTGATGCGCTGGACGACGAAGGGCACGAGCACGCGCCCGGCCGTCGACAGGACGGCCAGGGCCATCGTGACGCCGATGCCGCGGCGCAGCTCGGGCGAGAGCTCGAGCCCCCGCCGCAGCGTGTCGCCCGTCGACAGCTCGCGCCCGGTGGCGACGCCGTGGTGCTCGACCAGGGCCTGGGAGCGCATGCTCATCGGACCGCCTCCTGCTGCTCGTCGCGCCCGTCAGGACCGCCAGGACCGCCAGGACCGCCCGGGTCGGCGTCGACGAGGTCGTACTCGTCGAGGTCCTCGGCGCCCGCGGCGACGGCCTGGCGCTCGGCCGCCTCGCGGGCGTAGGCGGTGACGAGGCGCTCGTAGCCGGCGCACCGGCCCATGAGCTCGGCGTGCCGGCCGTGGTCGAGGACGCGTCCGGCCTCGACGTACACGACCTCGTCGGCGAGCAGGATCGTGGCCATCCGGTAGGCGACGACGACGACCG
>JAEWFB010000353.1 GCA_023389095.1 Actinomycetes bacterium | reverse complement strand
TCGTGCACCGTCAGCGCCGGCTGTCCGCGTCGATCGCGGTCGGCGCCGCGTCCCTCGTCGCCGTGCTCGCGCTGCTCCAGTGGGTCGCGCCGTCGCGCACCGCCGACATCGGCACCTTCGGTGCCCTGCCGCTCGGTGACCTCTCGGTGCCGCTGCACCTGTTGTCCGACCGCGTCTCAGGGCTCGTCTCGTTCGTCGTCGCCGTCGTCGTGCTCTGCATCCAGGTGTTCACGGTCTGGTACCTGCGCGACGACCCGCGCTTCGGGCGCTTCGTGGCGACGGTGTCGCTCTTCGCCGCGGGCATGCTGCTCCTCGTCCAGGCGTCCGACCTCGTGCTCGTGCTCGTCGGCTGGGAGATCATGGGCTGGTGCTCGTGGCTGCTCATCGGCCACGACAGCGAGCGGCCCGCCGCCCGCCGGGCCGCCTACAAGGCGTTCCTCGTCACCCGCGTCGCCGACATCGGCATGGTCGTCGGCATCGTCGCGCTCGCCGTGCGGGCCCACAGCACCGACCTGCTCGCCGTCATCTCCACGCCCGGCAGCACGACGGGGCTGACCATCGGCCTCGTCGGGGTGGCCGTCGGCGTCGCCGGCAAGTCCGGGCTCGTCCCGTTCCACGACTGGCTCCCCGACGCCATGGAGGGCCCGACCCCGGCGTCGGCGCTGATCCACGCGGCGACCATGGTCGCCGCCGGCACGTACGTCATCGCCCGGCTCTTCTCGCTCTACGCCTCGCACGACGGCGCCCGCACCTTCCTCGCGGTCCTCACCGCCGTGACGATGGTCTACGCCGCGCTGCTCGCCCTCGTGCAGACCGACCTCAAGCGGATGCTCGCCTACTCGACCCTGAGCCAGATCGCGATCATGCTCTCGGCGCTGGCCGCCGCCCCGCACGACCTCGGGCCGGGGGCCGGGCTCTCCCACCTCATCGGCCACGCGTTCTTCAAGGCGCTGCTCTTCCTCGCGGCGGGCTGGCTCTCGGTGCTCGCCGGGGCCACGGCCCTCGTGGCGCTCCGCGGCCGGCTCCGCCCCACGGGTGCGCTGCGGTGGGCCACCGGCATCGGGCTGGCCTCGCTCGCCGGCGTCCCGCCCCTCATCGGCTTCTTCACCAAGGACACGGTCATCGACGCCGCCCTCGAGGGGTCGGGCGTCGGGGCCACGGTCGTCGTGGTCGCGCTCTTCGTCACCGTCGTGCTCACGGCGGCGTACTGCACCCGCGCCTGGCTGCTCCTCGATACCCCGGTGGCCGACGAGGTCGTCGACAGCCCGGTGGTCGACGAGGTCGTCGTGGCCGAGGAGGACGTCGCCGTCGTGACGGTCGCCGACAGCGCCGACGACGCCGAGGTCGAGCGCGTCCACGCCCACGGTCACGCCACGATCACCCTGTCCTCAGCCCTCGCCGTCTCGGTCCTCGCGGCGCTCTGCGTCGTCGGCACGCTCTTCCTCACCGGACTGCGCGGGGGAATCCACGTGGGCCTGCTCAGCGCGCTGCTGTCGGTGCTGCTCGTCGCCGGGGCTGCTTTCGGTGTCTGGTCGCTGAGCGACCGCGGCCGCGTCGACGTCGCCGACCGCGTGCCGGCCGGCCTGCGCGACCGGGCGGTCCGCGGGTTCGGGGTCGACACCGCGTACGTGGGGCTGGGACGGGCCGTCACCGCCACCGCACGCCTCGTCGTCACCCTCGACCGCGACGTCGTCGACGCCTACCCCCGGGCCGCTGCCTCTGTCGTGCGGGGTCTCGGGCGGCTCGGTGACCGCGCCCACCGCGGCGTGCCGTCGACCGCCCTCGTGGCCCTGCTCGTCGGCGCTGTCGCCGTGGCCGTCCTGGGGGTGGCCGCATGGCGCTGACCGTGATGCTCCTGCTGCCGCTGCTCGCGGCCATCGCGCTCGTCGCGATCCCCGGCGAGTCCCGGGCCGAGCGCGGGATCGCCCTCGGGGCGTCCGTCGTCACGGCCGTCCTCGCGGTCGTCGTCGTGGCCACCCACGCCGAGGTCGACGCGCCGTGGATCCGGTCGCTCGGGGTTCGCTGGCACTTCGGGGTCGACGGCGTCTCGGCCGCGCTCGTGCTCCTGACGGCGCTGCTCACCGTCGGCGTTGTCGCGCACGCGCTGTCCGGCCCGATCCCCAGGGGCGGAACCGGGTCGACGTTCCTCGGCTGCATCCTGCTCGTCGAGACCGGAGCGCTGGGCACCTTCCTGGCCCGCGACGCGATCCTCTTCTTCATCGCCTTCGAGGTGGTCCTCGTGCCGATGTGGGTGCTGATCCGCCGGTTCGGCGACGACCACGTGCCCGACGAGACCCGGGCCGACGCCGCCGGCCGGTTCGTGCTGTTCACCGTGCTCGGCTCGACGCTCATGCTCGTCGGGATCCTCTTCCTCGTGCACCACCAGGGCACCTCCGAGCTCGCAGCCCTGGCGGCCCGGCACGGAGACGGACTGGCGCGGCCGCTCCAGGTCGCCATCGCCGGGGTGCTGCTGCTCGGCCTCGGCATCAAGGTGCCGCTGTGGCCGCTGCACACCTGGCTGCCGTCCGCGCACACCATCGCCCCGACCGCCGGCTCGGTGCTGCTCGCGGCCGTCCTGCTCAAGATGGGGACCTACGGGATCGTGCGGCTCGTCGTGCCGACGGTGCCGGCCGGCATCGCCGCGCTCGCGCCGCTGCTGGCCGTCCTCGGCGTCGTCGGCATCCTCTGGGGAGGCCTGGCCTGCCTCGTCGAGCGCGACCTCAAGCGGCTCATCGCCTACAGCTCCGTGGCGCACATGGGTTTCGTCGCGCTGGCCCTGGCCTCGGGCAGCGAGACCGGCCTGCAGGCTGCGCTGTTCGGGAACATCGCACACGGCGTCGTGTCGGCGCTGCTGTTCCTCGTCGTCGGAGAGCTCAAGGAACGATGGGGCTCGGCCGACCTGCGGGTCGCCCGGGCCGCCCTGCGCGACAAGGCCCCCCGCCTCGGCGGCGTGCTCGTCGTCGGGCTGGCGGGTGCCCTGGGGCTGCCGGGCCTCATCAGCTTCTGGGGCGAGTTCCTCGCCCTCTACGCGACGTGGTCACCGGCCGCGGGCCGGCCCGTCGCCCTCCTGCGGGTGTGTGTCGTGCTCGGCGCGGTCGGCCTGGCGCTCGCCGCGGGGTACTCGCTCCGGGTCGCCCGCATCGTGTGGGCGGGGGAGGGGAGTGAGGCCGCCACCGGTCCCGCCGCCGAGGCCGTCGCGGACGCCCGGGGTGTGCGGTGGGGCGTCATGCTGACGCTCGTCGTCGTCATCGTCGTGCTCGGCGTGGCGCCGCACCTGCTGCTCTCGCTGTCCGACGCGGCGGCCTCAGGGCTGATCACGGGCGGGGGTGTGGTGGCGCCGTGAACGGGCTGAGCCTCGACCTCGCCGTCCTCCTGCCGGCGCTCGTGCCGGTGGCGGGGGTGCTGCTCGTCCTCGTCGCCGACCTCGTCGCGCCGACGCTGCGGCGGACGCCCTGGGCGATCGCGGCGCTGGCCGCGCTCGGCACCGCCGCGGCGACCGTCCCCGGCCTCGCCGGTGGCGACACCCGTTCGACGCTCTGTCTCGCCACTCCTACCGGCTCGGCCCTGCCGACCGTCCAGGGGCTGCCCGCGACGTGCTTCTGGCAGGCCGACGCCCTGACCGGCGCGCTCCAGCTCGTCGCGGGTGTGGCCGCGCTCGTGTGCGTGGCCCTGGCCTGGCCGCGGCCGCGCCGGCGCCGCGCGCACGGCCCGGCGTCCGAGCCGGTGCAGGTGGTGCTGCTGCTCGCGGCCCTCGCCGCAACGGTCGTCGTGGCGGCGAGCCGGGATGTCGGTACGTGGCTCGTCGCGCTCGAGCTGGCGACCCTGCCGGTCGTCGTGCTCGTGGCGCTGTCCGGGCGCCGTTCGGCCGTCGCAGGCGCCACCCAGCTGCTCGTGATGTCGCTCGTGTCGTTCGCTCTGCTGACGCTCGGGGTGGCCCTCTGGTACGCGGCGACGGGCAGCCCGTTCCTGACGCCGGACGCCGCGCTCTCGACGAGCGGGGCCTTCCAGGCGGCCACAGGTTCTCCCACGCCGGTCGTCCTCCCGTCGGTCTCGGCCGGGGTCGTGTCGCTGGCGACGGTGCTCGTGCTCGCCGGCGTCGGTTTCAAGCTCTCACTCGTTCCCTTCCACGCGTGGACCCCCACGGCGTACGCCGGGGCGCCGCTGCCCGTCGCGACGTTCCTCGCGACGGTCTCGAAGATCGCGGCCCTCGCCGCGCTCCTCGTGGTCCTGCGGGCGGTGTCGGTGCTCGGTACCCCGGCGCTGCTGTCGATCGCGCTGCTCGCGGCGCTGAGCATGACGGTCGGCAACGTCCTGGCCCTGCGTCAGGACGACGTCGTCCGGCTGCTCGCGTGGTCGACCGTCGCCCAGGCCGGGTGGGTCGTGCTTCCCCTCGTCAGCATCTCGGCCCTCGGCGTCGGGGCGAGCGCGACGTACCTGCTCACCTACGTCCTCGCGACGCTCGTCGCCTTCGCCGTCGTGGCCGTCACGGTGCGCGAGCGTCCGGCCGACGGTCGCAGCCTGTCCGGGTACGAGGGCCTGTGGCGCCGCAGCCCGTGGCGTGCAGGAGCGCTCGCCCTGGCCCTGACCTCGCTCGCGGGTCTCCCGCCGGGCATCATCGGCCTCGTCGGCAAGGTGGTCGCCCTGCGGCCCGTCGTCGCCGAGGGCTGGGTGTGGCTGGCCGCCATCGCGGCGGCCAACGCCGTTCTCGGCGTCGCGGTGTACCTGCGCTGGCTGCGGCCCGTCGTGTCCTCCCCGGACGCACCGGGCCGGGCGGCGGTGTCACCGCGCCGATCGGGCGGACGGGTGGCGGTGGCCGCCCTGGTGCTCGCGGCCGCGGTGCTCGTCGTCGTCAGCGTCCAGCCGGACGTCCTGCTGCGCCTTCTCGGCTGACGCGTACGTCGGGGGCGTCACGGGTCCTGGGGCTCGTTCACCGAAGGGCCGCGAGGGGGCCAGCGGCGGTCGGGCTCGCACTGACAGGAGCAGCTGGGCAGGCACAGCTCCTCGAAGCAGGCGTCGAGGCAGCTGCACTCCGGCTCCGGTTCGGGACCGTGGCGTTCGAGCCATTCGGCCCGTCGGCGGGCGAGCGGCTCGAGGCGCGCCCGCCGCAGCCCTGCAGGTGTCGGATGGTCGGGCTGGGTGCCCAGTCGTTCGCGGCTCTCGGCGCGGCGGTCCCGCAGGGTGTACCAGCCCTTGGCGTCGGGCTTGCCCTTGCGGGGGTCGGCGCCCCGGTGGGCCGGGGTCGTGCCGGGGGCGGTGACGTCGAGATGGCTCGGGAAATGTCGGTCGGCGTGGTCGCGAAGCACGTCCCAGGGGACGGGCAGCACCTCGGCGCCGGACGCGTCGACGACCTGGAGGCGCAGCCCGGCCAGGCGCAGGATCCTCGACAGCGTGCCGACGCTGACGTCCCGTTCGCCCGTCTCCAGCCGCCCGACCTGCGCGCGGGAGAGGCCGAGGCGTGCGGCGAGCTCTCGCTGGCTCAGGTCGGCCAGCCGGCGGACGCGGCGCACGTAGCCAGGGACATCCGGCTCGTCGTCGGTCATCGGCCCTCCTGGCATCGTGGCGAGACCACTCTGGCGCACGGCATCCCGACGCTGTCCGCGTCATCCCCAGCCAGGCGCGTGGGGACGCTTCCGCCTCCGGTCCGTCCACAGGGCGACCCCGCCGCCGGCTCACCACCTGCTCCCGCTGTGGGAGCAGGTGGTGAGGCTGGGGAGGGTGGGGTGTCTCGGGCGGTGGGGGTCGGGTTCCTCGCGCACTGCTCCCGCTGTGGGAGCAGGTGGTGAGGCTGGGGAGGGAGCGGTCCTGGGCCGGAGCGCGAGCGACCCCGCCGCTCCTCGAAGCGGCGGGGTCGGGCTCGGTGGGGTCCGGGTCAGCTGAGGGCGAGGGCCTCGTCCCGAGCCGACGGTGCGGGCCGCACGGCGTCGGTGGCGCGCTTGGCGTGCAGCAGGCCGAGGATGCTGAGAGCCAGGATCAGGCCGGCCCCCACGTAGGCCACGACGGCGGCGATGCCGGCGACGGTCCCCATGGTGCCGAAGGCGTAGGCGTTGAGGAGCAGGCCGCGCAGGGTGTTGCCCATGAAGAGGGTCTGGCGCAGCTGGCCGAGATCGGCCACCTTGGCCTGGTCGGCGTTGGCGTCCTTGGACAGGGTCATGAACTCACCCGAGACCTGCTCGTAGGTGCGGTTGTTCGAGGCGGCGTTCATGTGGACGAGGATGTAGTGGTCGGCGAAGGCCTTGGCCTGCGCGCCCGTCGTCATCTTCGTCTGGCCGTCGGCCCACGGCTGCAGGGCGGCCTGGTCGGCGGGGGCCATCTTCGCGATCGCGGCCGCGGACGGCATCGTGATGTCCTGCTGGCTCAGCTGCTGCTGGACCTGGTCGCCGATGAAGCTGCTCGCGTAGGTCATCAGTCCTCCGGCGACGAGCAGGACGGCGGCCACGATGAGGCCGGTCCACGAGATGAGCCTGTCGAGCGTCTTGCGCATGATTGCGCCTCCTGGTGTGAGGATCGGGGTGGTCTCCCCGGGTCGGTTCCTGACACCTCAGAAACTACTACGGTGCGTAGTACGACATGTAGTAGTTGAACCGTCATCGGTTGTGGTGTGCGTCACGCCGACTCCCAGCCAACGCACAGCCGGGGGAACCGCGTCCGTGCGCCGCGCGTTGACCGGACATGCACAACCATTTCAACGGGCTCAAGACCGCTGCCCTGTTCGGCGGGATCTGGGCCCTGTTGCTCGGGCTCGGTGCCCTCGTCGGTGGCGGGCGCTACATCTGGGTGTTCGCGCTCATCGGCGTCGCGACGACGTTCTACGGCTACTGGAACTCCGACAAGCTCGCCATCCGCGCCATGCACGCCTACCCGGTGTCCGAGGCGCAGGCACCCGCGATGTACCGGATCGTCCGCGAGCTCTCCACCCGGGCCGGCAAGCCGATGCCGCGTCTCTACATCTCGCCGACCCAGGCGCCCAACGCCTTCGCCACCGGCCGCAACCCGAAGAACGCCGCCGTCTGCTGCACCGAGGGCATCCTGCAGCTGCTCGACGAGCGCGAGCTGCGCGGCGTCCTCGGCCACGAGCTCATGCACGTCTACAACCGCGACATCCTCACCAGCTCGGTGGCGGCCGCGGTCGCCGGCGTCATCACCTCCGTCGGGCAGATGCTGATGTTCACGAGCATGTTCGGCGGCGGCAACGACGACGACCGGCCCAACCCCTTCGCCCTGCTCGTCATGAGCCTGCTCGCCCCCCTCGCCGCGGTCCTCATCCAGATGGCGATCAGCCGCACCCGCGAGTTCGACGCCGACGAGGACGGTGCCACCCTGACCGGCGACCCGCTCGCCCTCGCCTCGGCCCTGCGCAAGCTCGAGACCGGCGTCGCGCGGGCGCCCCTGCCGCCCCAGCAGGACATCGTCAACGCGAGCCACATGATGATCGCCAACCCGTTCCGCGCGCAGGACGTCACCCGCTTCCTGGCCACGCACCCGCCGATGGATCGCCGCATCGCGCGCCTCGAGCAGATGGCGGGCGGTCCGGTCCAGCACTGAGGCGGTATCCCGACGCCGCCCGGCCGTCCCATCTGGCAGGCTCCCTCCCATGCGCAGTCTCACCCTGGCCGAAGCACGCGAGCGATCCTCGCGGCTCACCGTCACCTCGTACACGGTCGACCTCGACCTCGACCGGGGCCCCGACGTCTTCGGCTCGCGCGCGACCCTGCGGTTCACGTCCGCGACGCCGGGGCAGGGCTCGTGGGTCGACGTCAAGGCCCGCTCGGTGCAGGCCGCGACCCTCAACGGCGTCGCCCTGGACCCGGCCGGGGCCGTCGACGGACGGCTCGAGCTCCCGGAGCTCGCCCACGACAACGAGCTCGTCGTCGTGGCCACGATGGAGTACAGCCACGACGGCCAGGGCCTGCACCGGGCCACCGACCCCGCCGACGGACGCGACTACGTCTACGGCCACCTCTTCCTCGACGCCGCCCCGAGCGTCTTCGCCTGCTTCGACCAGCCCGACCTCAAGGCCCCCTACGACCTCACGGTCCGCGCGCCGCGCGACTGGGTCGTCATCGGCAACGGCGCGGCCGAGCAGGTCGAGCCCGGCACGTGGGTGCTGGCCACCACGCGTCCGCTCGCCACCTACTTCGTGACCGTCTGCGCCGGGCCGTACGTGTCCGTTCGGGCCGAGCACGACGGCATCCCGCTCGGCGTCCACGCCCGGGCCTCCCTCCAGGAGCCACTGGAACGGCACGCCCCGGAGATCCTCGACGTCACGAGGCGCTCCTTCGACTACTTCCACGGGCTGTTCGGGATCCGGTACCCGTTCGGGGAGTACCACCAGGTCTTCGTGCCCGAGTTCAACGCCGGCGCGATGGAGAACCCCGGCTGCGTCACGTTCCGCGACCAGTACCTCTACCGCGGAGCCGCGACGCGCGACGAGCTGCTGACCCGCGCCAACACGGTGAGCCACGAGATGTCGCACATGTGGTTCGGCGACCTCGTGACGATGAAGTGGTGGGACGACCTGTGGCTCAACGAGTCGTTCGCGGAGTACATGTCCCACCGTTGCCTCGTCGACGCCACCGAGTACTCCGACGCCTGGGTCGACTCCTCGATCGTGCGCAAGGTGTGGGGCTACGGGGCCGAGCGCTCGCCCTCGACCCACCCGGTCGCAGGGGTCGAGGCCCTCGACGCCCAGAGCGCCCTGCAGAACTTCGACGGCATCTCCTACGCCAAGGGTGCCGCCGCGCTGCGCCAGCTCATCGCCTACGTCGGCGACGACGCCTTCATCAGCGGTGTGCGCACCTACCTCTCCGACACCTCGTACGGCAACGGCACCCTCGCCGACTTCCTCGGCGCCATCGAGCGGGCGGGCGGCAAGGACCTCACCGCCTGGTCGAAGGGCTGGCTCCTGACGGCCGACCGCGACACGATCTCCGTCGAGCTCGACGAGGAAGGTGGCGTCGTCGAGGCTGCCACCGTCGTGCGCCGCGCCCCGTCGGGTCACCCGGCCGACCGGCCGCACGCGTTCGACGTCGCGGGGTGGACGGACGGACGCGAGGCGGGCCGGGTGTCGACCACGGTCACCACGGACCGGAGACCGCTCGACGCGTTCGTCGGCGAGGCCGCGCCGGCCCTCGTCGTGCCCAACGCGTCCGACCTCACGTGGGCACGGGTTCGGCTGTCGGACGCCACCGTCGCGGCCCTGCCGGACCAGCTGGCCCTGGTGCCCGACGCGCAGGCCCGCGCGGTCGTGTGGTCCTCGCTCATCGACGGCGTGCACAGCGCGTCCGTCGCCCCCGATGCGTTCCTCGACGTCTTCGACGCCGCCTGGCCGCACGAGACCAACTCCTCGATCCTGACGCGCATGGCGGCCTACGCGGAGCACCGCATCGTGCCGTTCTTCGTGCCGCGTCCGGCCCAGGGCCAGGCGGTCGCCCGCCTCGCCGCGGCGGCGACCGCCCTGCTCGGGCAGGCACCGGCGGGGTCCACCGAGTCGCTGGCCGCGGCCCGGCTGCTCGCCGGCACGAGCGACGACGAGTCGCTCCTGCGCGCCTGGGCCGACGGCAGCCAGCTGCCGGAGGGCCTGTCCGACGACGGCGACTTCCGGTGGATCGTCGTGCGCAACCTCGCCGCGCGCGGGCTGCTCGACGTCCCGGGCGTCGAGGCGTTCCGCGCCAAGGACGACACGCTCCAGGGCGGCCTCAACGCCCTGATGTGCCGCGCGGCCCTGCCCACGACCGACGACAAGGCGTGGGCCTGGGAGCAGCTGACCGGACGGCTCGGGCGCTCCAACTACGAGATGGTGCACCTGGCCCGTGGGTTCTGGATGGCGCCCGACGACGCGCTCGTCGCGGACTACGTGTCGCGCTACTTCGTCGACGTCCCGGCGATGTCGGGCTGGGTCGGGGAGGACGCCTTGTCGCGGGTCGTCCTGGTCGCCTTCCCGAAGGTCTTCACCGACGACACCGCCCGCCTCAGCGCCGACGCCCTCGGCCGCCACGACCTGACGCCCGCGGTGCGCCGCTCGCTCGTCGACGCCGACGCCGAGCTGCGCGAGGCCCTCGAGTCACGGAGCACCTTCGGCGTCGTCGCGTGAGCCTCGCGTCGCACGTCCGGTGGTCGGTCGAGCCCGCTGACGTCGACGCACCCGACTCGCTCGAGCTCCTGCGCGACTACCTCGTCGACGTCGCCGACCGGTGGTTCCTCCTGCACGAGGAGCGCCGGTCGACCCCGGAGGAGATCGAGGAGGCGTGGCAGGCGATGCCTTGCAACGACCTCGCCGCGCCGACAGGTGCGTTCGTCGTGGCCCGCGGCGAGTCCGGGCGCCTCGGCGGCTGCGTCGGTGTGCGCCTCGTCGACCTGGCCCAGCCCACTGCGGGGGAGGGGCCGGTGTGCGAGCTGAAGCGGATGTTCGTTCGTCCCGAGGCGCGCGGAACCGGCCTGGCCCCACGGCTGCTCGCGGCCGCGGAGGACGCGGCACGGGCGCTCGGCGCCGCGACGATCCGTCTCGACACGCGCCTGGACCTCGTCGAGGCCCGGGCGCTCTACACCCGGCACGGCTACGCCGAGGTGCCCTGCTTCACCGTCGACGACCCGTACGCCGAGGTCTGGTGCGCCAAGCCCCTCACCTGACCGGTCGGGCGATCGCGCCGGCGACGCGCCACCCGGACGGCTCAGCGGTCGTAGGCGGTGGCGTGGCGCGGCTCGTAGAGCTGGATGTCGTCGGCCCCCGGCACGGCCATCATGACGACGAGGCCGTAACGGTGCTCGGTCGGCTCGGTCGTGAACTGCGCCCCGCGCGAGGCGAGGTCGGCCATCGTCGCCGCGAGGTCGTCGCACATCAGGGAGATCGCGTGGTGTCGGGGCGAGCTCCAGCCGGACCCCTCGGGGCCCCGGGTGGGGTGCACCCCGAGCTCGCTGGGCCCGGTCCCGAAGATGAGCCACGCGTCGGCGCCGGTGGCGTCGGGGCTCGTGCCGGCGTCGGCGACGAACGGCCAGCGGAGCACGTCGCGGAAGAACGCCCGGGTGGCGGCGGCGTCGTCGGAGTAGACGAGGTTGTGCACGGCGGTGATCATGCTCGCGACGCTACGCCCGAGCCGCCGGTCACGACACGGTTGGCCGGCCCGGCCGGCGCCGGCGTCACCAGGGGCTGGGCTCGAAGTCCTTGACGAAACATCCGTAGAGGTCCTCGCCGGCCTCGCCGCGCACGATCGGGTCGTACACGCGGGCGGCGCCGTCGACGAGGTCGAGCGGGGCGTGCCAGCCCTCGGCGGCGATGCGCAGCTTCTCGTCGTGCGGCCGTTCGTCGGTGATCCAACCGGTGTCGACGGCCGTCATGAGGATGCGGTCGGTCTCGAACATCTCGCCGGCACTCGTGCGCGTCATCATGTTGAGGGCCGCCTTGGCCATGTTCGTGTGCGGGTGGCCCGGGCCCTTGTACCGGCGGGAGAACTGGCCCTCCATCGCCGACACGTTGACGACGTAGGCGCGTCGGGCCCCGGCGGCGACCGCCGCGCGCATGGCCGGACGCAGCCGCGACACGAGGATGAACGGCGCGGTCGAGTTGCACAGCTGCACCTCGAGCAGCTCGAGCGGGTCGACCTCCTCGACCTTCTGGGTCCACGAGTTGTTGCGCTGCAGGTCGGGCAGCAGGCCCCCGGCGTCCACGGCGGTGCCGGCCCGGTGCGCCTCGAGGCTCGCGTGGCCGGCCGTCAGCGCCAGGGCGGTCATCGACGCGGCGGTCTGGGCGGCGAGCGCGTGCTCGACCGACTCGCCGTCGTGGTGGGCGACGGCGTGCCCCTTGAGCGCGCCGGCGATCGAGGCCGGGTGCGCGTCGCTGATGCGGTCGAAGGTCACCATCTCCGGCAGCGCCACGCCGTCGGGCAGCGGCGCCCCCTCGAGCTCGACGAGGTTGCGGTATGCGCCGGGGGAGCGTCGTACCGTCTGGGCGGCGTTGTTGACGAGGATGTCGAGCGGGCCGGCCGAGGAGACCTCGTCGGCCAGGGCGACGACCTGCGTCGGGTCGCGCAGGTCGATGCCGACGATCTTGAGCCGGTCGATCCAGTCGCCCGATTCCTCCATCGAGGAGAACCGGCGCATGGCGTCCTTGGGGAAGCGCGTCGTGATCGTCGTGTGGGCGCCGTCACGCAGCAGTCGCAGCGCGATGTACATCCCGATCTTCGCCCGGCCGCCGGTCAGCAGGGCGCGCTTGCCGGTGAGGTCTGTGCGCTGGTCACGCTTGGCGTGGCTGAAGGCCGCGCACTCGGGGCAGAGCCAGTGGTAGAACGCGTCGACGAGCGTGTAGTCCTTCTTGCAGATGTAGCAGCCGCGCGGGTTGACCAGCTCACCCGCGTAGGCGCCGGTCACGCTGGACACCAGGGGAATTCCCTTGGTCTCGTCGTCGATACGCAGGGGTGAGCCGGTCGCCGTCGACTCGATGACCTGCCGGTCGGCCTTGCGCTCGGCCCACGTCTTCGCGTTGCGCCGGTCCTTCTTCAGGCGCTTGTACATCAGGGACGCCGCGCGTTTGAGGGTCTCGAAGTCGGGGTCGTCAAGGTCGAGCGAGGGGGCGAGGCCGAGGACCCGCACGGCGGTGGCGACGTCCTCGGGGTCGAGGCGCACGACGGCGGCGGGGTCCAGCTCGTTCTCGGTCTCACTCACCGCGCAAGGGTACGGGGCGGGCGCGGCACCGCCCGAATCGTCGCCGGGCACGCAAGCGGGGTGGCACCCATCGCGCCGGTGGGTGCCACCCCGTCACTCCCACCCCGGGAGCGTGGTCCGTCCGCGTCGCGCTCCGGTCAGGGTTCGGAGCGCGACCGCGGGCGGATGGTGTCGGCGGCGGCCCGGGGAGCATCGGGCCACCGCCGCGTCGGTGTCAGCTCGAGGAGCTCGGCTTGACGGCCAGGGTCACCTGGACGTCCTGGCGCTGGCCGCCGCGGATGACCGTGAGGGTCGTCTTGTCGCCGGCCGTCATCTCGCGGATCTGGGCCACGAGGGCCGTGGCCGAGTCGATGCGCTGGCCGTCGGCGGCGATGACGACGTCGCCGTTCTTGAGCCCGGCGTTCGAGGCCGGTGTGCCGCTCTGGACCGAGGCGACCTGGGCTCCGGCGCGCTTGGCCGAGCCGTCGGTGACGGTCGTGTCGCGCAGCGTCACGCCGAGGAACGCGTGCTCGGCCTTGCCGCTCTTGATGAGCTGCTCGGCGATGGACTTGGCCTCCTTGACCGGGATGGCGAAGCCGATGCCGATGTTGCCGCTCTGGCCGGAGGAGCCCTGGCTCAGCGAGGCGATCGAGCTGTTGATGCCGACGAGCTCGCCCTTGGAGTTGACGAGCGCGCCGCCGGAGTTGCCGGGGTTGATCGCCGCCGAGGTCTGGATCGCGTTGGTGACGACCTCGTTACCCGAGCTGCTGCTGCCCTGCTGCTGGCCGAACGGCGACTGGTTCTGGTTCTGGTCCGCGGTGCTCGTGCTGACCGGGCGGTTGAGCGCCGACACGATGCCGGTGGTGACGGTGCCGGACAGGCCGAGCGGGTTGCCCACGGCCATGACCGGGTCGCCGACCTTGAGCGCCTCGGAGTCGCCGAGGGTGATCGGGACGATGTCGCTCGGGACCGAGCTGAGCTTGATGACGGCGAGGTCGGTCGAGGGGTCGGTGCCGACGATCGTCGCACCGTACGTGCGTCCGTCGGAGAGGGTCACGGTGATCTGCCCCTGCCCGCCCGCCGCGTCGCCGACGACGTGGTTGTTCGTCAGGATGTGGCCGGCCTTGTCGAAGACGACGCCGGAGCCGGCAGCCTCGCCCTGCTGCGTCGTGACGTCGATGCTGACGACGCTCGGCGACGCGGCCTTGGCGACGGCGGTCCAGTCGGGGCTCGAGGCGTTGCCCTGGACGACGGTGGGCGAGGACCCCTGCGTGGAACCCTGCGTCGTGCTCGCGGACGAGGACGCCGTCGGTGCCGCGGTGTTCGAGCTGTTGAGCTGGGTCACGGCGTACGTGCCGCCGCTCGCGAGCACCGCGGCGAGAAGGGCGGTCGCGGCCGTCTGGCCGACGCGACGGTCCTTGCGCGGCGGGGGCGGCGGCGTCTGCTGGCCCTGTCCGAACGCGGGCGGCACAGGCGGCGCGGACTGGCTGTAGTAGTCCCCGCCTTGCGGGATGCGCTGGGTGTTGTCAGGTGCCAGGGTCATGGCTACTCCTCGGTCTGGTTGCCTGGTCTCCATCACATCGGGGCAGCTTTTGACCGCGTTGTGGCCTTCCTAGGAATCGGCTGTGCGATCGTCGCGGGCCCCGTGGACCGGCAGCTCGACGACGAAGGTCGCGCCCCCGCCGGGCGTCTCCTCGACCCGGACCGAGCCGCCGTGCGCCTCGACGATGGCCTCGACGATGGCGAGGCCGAGGCCGTTGCCGCCGCCCTTGCCGCGGCTGCGCGAGGTGTCGGCACGGTAGAACCGCTCGAAGACGGTGGCCCGGGCCTCGGCCGGGATGCCCGGGCCGTGGTCGCGCACGTGCAGGGCGACGTGGCTCGGGTCGACGCGTCCGACGAGGATCTCGACGGGCGTCCCCTTGGGGGTGTGGACGCGGGCGTTCGTCACGAGGTTGGTCACGACCTGGCGCAGCTGGCGCTCGTCGGCCTGCAGCTCGGTCGGCCCGATCGGCCCGTGGATGCCGGTCGCGATGACGTGCCGGTCGGGGGCGATGGTGCGGGCGTCCTGGGCGGCGTCGGCGGCGAGGACGGCGAGGTCGACCGGCTGGATCTCGAGCGGGCGCTCACCGTCGAGCCGGGCCAGGGTCAGCAGGTCCTCGACGAGCCCGCTCATGCGCTGGCTCTCGCTCTCGATGCGGCCCATCGCGCCGGTCACCGCGTCGGCGTTGGGCAACGCGCCCTGCCGGTACAGCTCGGCGTAGCCGCCGACCGCGGCCAGGGGCGTGCGCAGCTCGTGCGACGCGTCGGCGATGAACCGGCGCATCTTGGCCTCGTTGGCCTCGCGGACGGCGAAGCTCTGCTCGATGCGGCCGAGCATGGCGTTGAGCGAGCGCGACAGGGAGGCCACCTCGTCCTCGGTGTCCGGCACCGCGACGCGTCGGGTGAGGTCGCCGCCGGCGATCTGGGCGGCGGTGTCCTCGATGCGGGTCAGTGGCCGGAAGGTGCGCCCGACGAGGTACCAGCCGAGGGCGGCGCAGACGAGCAGCACGATGACACCGATCGCCACGGCGTACCAGATGAACTGCTGCACGGTGCTCTCGAGCCCGCGCAACGGGAGGGCGACGATGAACGCCGCCTTGTCGTCGGCGGTGGGCTTGGCCAGGGCCAGCCACGTGCTGCCCCCACCCTGGGACGGGACCTGGAAGGAGGCGCCGCCCTCGACGCGGGGGTCCTCGGGGCCGAGGCGGGGCAGCAGCGGGGTGTCGTCCTCGGTCGCGGCCTCGTTGAGGTTGACCGTCTGCGTGGACCCGACCGGCATGAGCCGCAGCGTGAAGCCGCTCGGCAGCAGCGGACGCTGCTGGACGAGGTCCTGGGCCTGGTAGCGGGCGATGCTCGTCGCGTACACGTTGAGCTCCTGGTCGGACTGGCCGATCAGGTACTGGCGCAGCAGGGCGCTGACGACGATGGTCAGGACCGACAGCGCGACGAGGATGAGGCCGAGCGCGACGCCGAGCAGGCGCCAGCGCAGCGGCAGGGCACGCAGCCGCCCGAAGGCACGGCGTCGACCGCGGGTCGGACGCGCCGGGCGGTCGGGCGCTCCGGTCGCCGGCTCGGGGATCATGCAGGCTCCGTCGGTCGGGTCAGCTCGTCGTCTCGGGCGGGACGCGAAGGACGTAGCCCACGCCCCGCTTCGTGTGGATGAGCGAGGGCCCGTCGGCATCGATCTTGCGCCTCAGGTAGGAGATGTACGACTCCACGATGCCCGACTCGCCTCGGAAGTCGTAGTCCCAGACGTGGTCGAGGATCTGCAGCTTGGACAGCACCCGGTTCGGGTTGAGCAGCAGGTAGCGCAGCAGCTTGAACTCGGTGGGGGACAGGTCGATGACGCGCCCGCCGCGCCGCACCTCGTGGGAGTCCTCGTTGAGCTCGAGGTCGTGGAAGCGCAGCGTCGCCGACTCGTCGATCGCCCCACGCGTTCGGCGCAGCACCGCGCGGATGCGGGCGATGACCTCCTCGAGGCTGAACGGCTTGGTGACGTAGTCGTCGCCGCCGACGGTCAGGCCCTGGATCTTGTCGCCGGTGGCGTCGCGGGCCGTGACGAACACGATGGGCTGCTGGCGGCCGCGGTCGCGCAGGCGACGGGTCACCTCGAAGCCGTCGACGTCGGGGAGCATGACGTCGAGGACGACGAGGTCGGGCTCGGTCTCCTCGGCCATGGCGAGCGCGCTCGTGCCGTCGGCCGCGGTCTCGACCTCGAAGCCGGCGAAGCGCAGGGAGGTCGCGAGCAGCTCACGGATGTTCGGCTCGTCCTCGACGATGAGCAGTCTGGCCTCGGGGGCCGGGGCGGTCTGGGTGTCCACGTGAACAGTGTCAGCATGTTGGCTGGGAGTTCGCTGGGAAGTTGACTGCACGTTTGCTGTGAATCGGCTGGACCACTTGGCCCTCCAGTGGCGAAACCGGACATTTCGGGCAGACTGGTGGGGGTCCGAAGCAACACCACGGGGGTTTTGCAAAGGAGCTGGTCGAGTTGTCGAAGAGCACCACGGTCCGCGCCGCCGCTGCTGCGGCGGCCCTCCTCGCCACGTCGGGAGTCGTCTCCGCCACCACGGCGGGTGCCTCCCCGGTCACGGCGAGCCCACCCGCCCTCCACGCCCTGGCGCCCGCCCACACCGGCGACGGCACCGGCTTCGCGAGTCTGACGCTCGACGAGCTCAAGACGCGTGTCACGGCCGCGATCGACCGGCAGGCCGCCCGGGTCGTGGCCCTCGCCGCGAAGATCCAGGCGAGCGACCGGCTCACCGCCGAGCAGAAGGCCCGCGCCGCGGCCCGGCTCCAGAAGGCCAGCACGGCGCTGGCCGACCTCCGCTCCGCGGTGCAGTCCCAGACGACGAAGGAGGGCGTCGTCCGCGTCCTGTCCGACGCGCGGCGCGACGGTGTGTTCTGGCACCGCTGGACGCGTGACGGTCGGGGCGACGGCGACGGCCGCGACTCCTGGTCGCACCGCGCCGGGCGCGATGGCTCCCGTGACGGCTCCCGCGACGGCTCCCGTGACGGTGCGCGCGACGCCTCCTGGAGCGGTTCCCGCGACGGCTCGAGCCACTCCTCCGGTGACCGCAACCGGCGCTGAGTGACCGAGCCGGCCCGCGGCCCGGCTCACGGGGCGGGCACCGGTCCGCGGGCCACACCGGCACTTGGTGCCGGCTTCACCAGGAGAGGGGCCTCGTCCGACCAGTCCGGACGGGGCCCCGCCCGTGCCCGGGCCGGCACGACGACGCGTCCCGGCGGTGACGCGTCAGAGGTCGTC
>JAEWFB010000318.1 GCA_023389095.1 Actinomycetes bacterium | reverse complement strand
GAGGCCGACCGCGAGGAGGTGCTCGCAGCGACCGGCTTCGACGACGCCGCGGTCGTGCCCACCGAGCCGTTCTCCGAGTGGGTGCTGGCCGGCGCCTTCCCGGCCGGACGCCCGAGCTGGGAGGCGGCCGGCGCCCGGTTCGTCGAGGACGTGCGCCCGTTCGAACAGCGCAAGCTGTGGCTGCTCAACGGATCCCACTCGCTCATGGCTTACGCCGGGTCGGTCCTCGGTCACGAGACGGTGGCCGAGGCCGTCGCCGACCCGGTGGTCCGCTCGTGGGTCGAGCAGTGGTGGGACACGGCGTCGGCGCACCTGAGCCTGCCGCCCGGCGACATCGCCGAGTACCGCGCGGCGCTGCTCGACCGCTACCGCAACGCGAACATCCGCCACCTGCTCGCCCAGATCGCGGCGGACGGGTCGCAGAAGATCCCGATCCGCGCCGTACCCGTCGTGCGCGCCGAGCTCGCCACGGGGCGCCGTCCCGACGGCGCGACGCGTCTCGTGGCCGCCTGGGTGGCCCACCTGCGCGGCCACGGGGCGCCGGTGACCGACGCCAGGGCCGCCGAGGTGACCGCCCTCGCGCACGGGTCGGTCGACGACGCGGCCGCGGCGGTCGTGGCGTGGCTCGACCTCGACGCCACCCTCGCCCCGCTCGTCGCCGAGCAGGTGCGCGACCTCGAGCGCCGAGCGTCGTGAGCACGGGTCGCGACGCCGTCGGCTCAGCGCGCGGACCCGCACCGCGAACCCGCCAGGTCGTCATCGGGCTCGACGTCGGCACGACCGCGGCCAAGGCGGTCGCCTTCCCGACGGGCGCCGGCCCCCGGGTCATCGCCTCGCAGGAGTACCCGCTGGTGCGGCCGCGGCCGGGCTGGCGCGTGCAGGACCCGGAGGCGGTGCTCTCGGCCGTCGACACCGTGCTGTCGGGGGTCACCGAGCAGCTCGGCGGCACCCCGGTCGCCGCGGTGTCGATCAGCACCGCCATGCACGGTCTCATCGGCCTCGACCCCGAACGCCGGCCCCTGACGCCGATCCTCACGTGGGCCGACGCGCGGGCCCGCGACGAGGCGCGCGAGCTTCGGTCGTCCCCGCTCGCCGCCGAGCTGCACGGCACCTTGGGCACGCCGCTGCACTCGATGTCGCCCCTGACCAAGCTGCTCTGGTTCGCCCGGCACGAGCCTGACCTGACCGCGGCCGTCACGACGTGGGCAGGCCTCAAGGACCTCGTCGTCCACGCCCTCACCGGTCGGGTCGTCACCGAGCTGTCCTCGGCGAGCGGGACCGGCCTGCTGTCGGTCCCCGACCGCACCTGGGACCCGTTCGCCCTCGACCTCGCCGGCGTGCGCCGCGACCAGCTGCCCGGCGTGCTGCCCACGACGACGGCCCTGCCGCTCAGCGCAGAGGCCGCATGCCGCACCGGGCTGCCCGCCGGCGTGCCGGTCGTGCTCGGTGCCGGTGACGGGCCCCTGGGAAACCTCGGTACGGGTGCCCTGCGCCCCGGCGTCGCCGGCCTCTCCCTGGGCACGAGCGGGGCGCTCCGACTCGTCGTCGACGAGCCGTTCGCCGACGCCGACGGGCGCCTCTTCTGCTATGCCCTCACCGACGACCACTGGGTGGTCGGCACGCCGATCAGCAACGGGGGAGCCGTGGTCCGGTGGGCCGGCTCGCTGCTGGCGGCGGACGTCCCCGGCGGAGCCGACCGCGACGCGCAGGTGCTCGCCCTCGCGGGGGGAGTGCCGCCGGGCAGCGAGGGCCTCGTCATGCTGCCGTTCCTGCTCGCCGAACGAGGTCCGCTCTGGGACGCCGACGTGCGCGGTGCCTTCCTCGGGCTCCGGCAGCACCACACCCGCGGACACTTCGTCCGGGCAGCCGTCGAGGGCGTGGCCTTCCAGCTCGCGACGATCCTGGACGGGCTCGACGCGGTCCAGCCGGTCACGTCGATCCGGGCGACCGGAGGCGTCTTCCGGGCCCCCCTGTGGCGTGAGGTGCTCGGCGGGGTGCTCGGCCGTCCCCTGGTCGTCACCGCGGGCGCGGAGGGCTCGGCGCTCGGTGCGGCGGCACTGGGCTGGTACGCCGTCGGGGGCGCCTCGACGTTGGAGGGGGCGCTCGAGGACCTGTCCCCGGGGCTGCTCGACACCGACCCCGCCGGTGCCGACGCCATCGTCGCCTCGCCGTCAGAGGTCGACGCGTACCGCGCCGCCCGTCAGTCCGCTGTCGGCCGGCTCCGCGAGCTGTCGGCGTCCGCCGAGCTCCTCGCCGGGCCGTCCCGACCCAGGGTCGCAGCCGAGCCTGCAACCACATCGGCAACACGCTCGGCAACAAGCGGCAACTGATTGCAGGCGGTTGGTCGGCTGCCTTGTACTGGAAGCACTTTCCGACAGTATTGCCTTGGCCCACAAAGGAGTTCGGCTGATGGCCACCATCACGACGGAGCAGATCGCTCAGAAGTTCATCGACGAGCGGCTCCCCAAGCACTCGATCGCCGGGTACGGGTTCGGCGACTTCGCCAACAACCTGGCCTTCACGCTGAGCACGTCGTTCCTGCTCTACTACTACACCGATGTGGCCGGCCTCTCGGCCGCCGCCGTCGCCACGATGTTCTTCGTCGTCCGTCTCTGGGACGCGGTGGCCGACGTGCTGGCCGGTCGTCTCGTCGACCGGACCATGACGCGCTTCGGCAAGTTCCGGCCGTTCCTCTTCTTCGGAGCGGTGCCGCTGCTGTTCCTGTCGTTCCTCACGTTCCACATCCCCGAGTCGATCGACGACGGCGCGAAGCTGCTCTACGCCTACGTCACCTACGCCGTGCTCGGCCTGGTGTACTCCCTCGTCAACATCCCCTACGGCTCCCTGGCGTCGGCCATGACCCAGTCGGTCAAGGAGCGCGCCAAGCTCGTGTCGTCCCGCTTCTTCGGCGGTGCCGTCGGCGGCGTGGTGCTGACCTACATCATCGCCCCGCAGATCTCCGACCTGAAGGCGGCCAAGAAGACGCTCTCGCCCGCCGAGTACCGGGACCAGGCACAGTCGATCTTCACGCACACCACGTTGTTGTTCATCGCCATCGGCACGGTCGCGTACCTCATCACGTTCCTCCTCTGCCGAGAGAAGGTCGTGCGCACCCAGCCGCGGGTGTCGCTGCGGGAGACCTGGGTGACCCTGCGCCACAACCGCCCCCTCGGCATCCTCTGTGCGTCGAGCTTCTTCTACCTCATCGGGCTCTTCGCCGTCGGCGGTGCCGCGGCCTTCTATGCCCAGTACGTCATGGGTGACATCAAGTGGCTCGGCCCGATCACGCTCGTCAACAGCGGGATCTCCATCGTCGCAGCGCCCTTCATCCCCAAGGCCGTCGACACGTACGGCAAGAAGGCCCTGTTCCAGTGGTGTGGCCTGTTCA
>JAEWFB010000300.1 GCA_023389095.1 Actinomycetes bacterium | reverse complement strand
CGCGTCCTCTGCCGACGCGTCCACCGGCGCCTCGGCCGGCCGCGAACCCTCGTACCTGCACCGGCTCCGCGAGGGCTGGCAGTTCCTGCGCCGCGACCCCGTCCTCGTCGCGCTCAGCGCCATGGTCGCCACGACCAACCTGCTCGACCTCGCGTGGACCTCGGTGCTCATGCCGGTCTGGGGGCAGCAGGGCGGGGCCGGGGCCGCGGGGATCGGCACCCTGCTCGCCGGCATGTCCGCGGCCTCGATCCTCAGTGCGCTGCTGGCGGCCCGGTGGGGCGCGCGCCTGCCCCGCTACCGCACCTACGTCATCGGGTTCCTCGTGGCCGGGCTGCCGCGGTTCCTCGTCCTCGCGCTCGGGGCGCCGTTCTGGGCCTGCCTGCTCGTGTTCGCCGCGTCCGGGTTCGCCTCCGGCTTCCTCAACCCCATCCTCGGCGCCGTCGTCTTCGAGCGGATCCCCCCGCACCTCACCGGCCGGGTCTCGGCCCTGAACTCGGCGCTGTGCTGGTCGCTGATGCCGCTGGGCGGCCTGCTCGGCGGCCTCCTCGCGGGCGGGCTGGGCCTCGAGGCCGGGCTCTGGGTCGCGGGGGTCGCCTACCTCGCGGTGACGCTCAGCCCGCTGCTGTTCCGGTCGTTCCGCGGCTTCGACACGCGGCCCGATGCTGCACCCCCGGCGACCGACGGGGCGACCGACGGGGCGACCGACGCGGCTTCCGCCGGGGCTCCCGTCGGCGGCGCGACCTCGGTCGCGGTGGGCTGACGACGCGGCGCGGTCGGGGCGGCCGAAAAGCGCTCGTGCCGCCCTGCCGGGTCCGGCGATCATCGAGGGGTGGGCGTCGAGGTCGAGGTGCCGGGCGGAGTCGTGCGCGGTCGGCAGGAGGCAGGGCTCGCGGTGTTCCGCGGGATCCCGTTCGCGAGCCTGCCCGAACGGTTCGGGGCGCCGCAGCCGGTGCGCGGCTGGACGGGCGTCCGCGACGCGTCGGCCTTCGGGCCCGCGCCACCGCAGTCCGGTCCCGCCGCCCCGACCGGTGAGGCCCCTGGCGCTGCCGGCGCGGACCCTGGCGACGACCCCGCGTCCATCGACCCGGGCTGGCTGACGGCCAACGTCTGGTCGCCCGACCTCACCGGCCGGCTGCCGGTCATGGTGTGGGTGCAGGGCGGCGCCTACGTGTTCGGCACCTCCGGCCTGCCGGAGTACGACGGCTCCGTCCTCGCCCGCGACGGCGTCGTCGTCGTGACCTTCAACTACCGGGTCGGGCTCGAGGGGTTCGCCCTCGTCGACGGCACGCCGGCCAACCGGGGCCTGCTCGACCAGGTCGCGGCGCTCGAGTGGGTGCGCATCGCGATCGGAGCCTTCGGCGGCGACCCGACCCGGGTCACGGTCTTCGGACAGTCCGCCGGGGGTGGCTCGATCGCGGCGCTCCTCGCGATGCCGCGGGCGCAGGGACTCTTCCGGCGCGCGATCGCGCAGAGCGTGCCCGGCACCTTCTTCACGCCGGCGCTCGCCGCCGACGTCAGCCGGGTGTGCGCGGCCGAGCTCGGCGTCACGCCAGCCGACCTGCCGGGCGTCGATGCCGACCTTCTCCCGGTCGCCCTGGACGCCGTGCTGGAGCAGGTCCAGCGGCATGCCGACCGCTGGGGCCCGGCCGCCCACGCGCGGGTCCCCGTCGCGCCGGTCGTCGACGGCGACGTCCTGCCGGCGACGCCGTGGGAAGGCCTCACCGGACGGATCCCCTTGCTGGTCGGGCACACCCGCGACGAGCAGCGGTTGCTCTCGCTCCTCACCGGCGTGCTCGGCCAGGTCACCCCGGCCCTGGCCGCCGAGGCCGCGGAGGTCTTCGCCCCCGACCCACCGGCCTACCGCGACCGGTTCGCCGACCCCGCCGCGCTCTACGAGGTCGTCCGCTCCGACTGGCTCTTCCGGATGCCCTCGGTGCTGCTCGCGCGGGCGCAGCTCGCCGCCGGTGGCGCCGCGCACGTCTACGAGCTGACGTGGCCGGCGCCGGGGCTGGGTGGCGCCCTCGGTGCCTGTCACGGGCTCGACGTCCCGCTCGTGTTCGGCAACCTCACGGCGGGGCAACCGGCGATGCTCATCGGCGAGCCGGGGCCCGAGGCCGAGTCGCTCTCGACGCAGCTGCGCCGGGCGTGGGTCGACTTCGCGACGACCGGCGACCCCGGGTGGCCCACCTTCGACGCGGGCGCGACCCGGGTGTTCGACGTCGAGCCGCGCGTCGTCGACTACCCGGAGCGGGCCTCGCTCGAGCTGTGGACCGACTACCCGGCCGTCCTCGACCTCGCCTGAACCGCACGACCGCCCGACGCGTCGCGCCTGGTCCTCAGCGCTACCTCGTCGGCGCCTCGTCGGCGCCTCGTCGGCGCCTCGTCAGCGTGGTCAGCCGACGGGCTCGATGCGTCGGATGTCGGTCCAGCCGGTCCAGCCGCGCTCCTCGAGCAGCTCGAGCAGTCGACCGGCGCACGCGAACGACTCGAGGAAGGTCGTGTCGAGCAGCTCGATGAGGTCCGGGTTGATCGGGTAGTCCTCCTCGGACCGCTCGGCCTCGACGGCCTCCGCGGCCGCGGCCTCGATGAACGCCACGACGCGGTCGGCGAGCGCCGGCAGCCGCGGGTCGTCCGGTCCGGCGTCGACGAGGTCGCCGATGTCGAGGTAGAGCCGGCGCAGCACCGGGTGCTCGAGCTGGGTGTGCTTGATCTCCATGAGCGCCGGCACCTCGTCGGGCACCTGGGCGGCGATGAGGATCCAGCTGTCGCGCTCGACCTCGATGAGCCGCTCGGGGAACCCGAGCTCGCGCATCCGCTCGACGTAGGCGACCGCCACCGGCGGCAGCGCCAGGCTGTCGCCGGCCGCGAGCTGGGCGATCCGTTCCCGGTGCCGCTGCCGCTCGCGGATCTCGGCCCGGAGGCGGCGGTCGATCTGCTCGACCGCCGCCGCGAACTCCACGTCGCCCGCGCTGAGCAGCTCGCTGACCCGCGAGAGCGGCACCCCGGCGTCGGCGAGCGTGCGGATCCGGACCAGCTCGACCACGGCCGCGGCGTCGTAGCGGCGGTAGCCGGAGCGGTCCCGCTCGGGCTCGGGCAGCAGGCCCTTGGCGTGGTAGTGCCGGACCGTGCGCACCGTGACCCCGGCGTACGCCGCGAGCTGGCTGATCGTCAGCATGGGCTCATTCTCCCGATCCCGTCGTGGGTGGCGCCGTGGGACGCGCGGTGGGTGGTGGGTGAGGCGTGGTGGGTGAGGCGTGGTGGGTCAGCCGACCTTGCGCCGGTAGGTGCGCATCGCGAGGACATAGGCGACGACGAGGAGGCCGACGCACCAGGCGAGGGCGACCCAGCCGGTGCTGCCCACGGGCTGCTCGGCGAGCAGGTTGCGGATGGTGTCGACGATCGAGGTGACCGGCTGGTGCTCGGCGAACCACTGGACCGGGCCGGGCATCCCCTCGGTCGGCACGAAGGCCGAGCTGATGAACGGCAGGAAGATCAGCGGGTAGGAGAACCCGCTGACGCCGTCGACCGACGTCGCGGTGAGGCCCGGGATGACGGCGAGCCACGTCAGCGCCAGGGTGAACAGCACGAGGATGCCGGCGACGACCAGCCAGGCGCCGAGCCCGGCGCTCGAGCGGAACCCCATGAGCAGCGCGACGGCGACGACGAGCGCGATCGACACGAGGTTGGCCACGACCGAGGTCAGCACATGGCCCCAGAGCAGCGCCGAGCGCGCGATCGGCATCGACTGGAACCGCTCGACGATGCCGGTGGACACGTCGGTGAACAGGCGGAAGGCCGTGTAGGCGACGCCGGAGGCCACGGTGATGAGCAGGATGCCCGGCAGCAGGTAGTCGACGTAGCTGCCGCCGACGTGGATGGCGCCGCCGAAGACGTAGACGAACAGCAGGAGCATGGCGATCGGGGTGACGGCGGTCGTGATGATGGTGTCGGGGCTGCGCAGGACGTGGCGCAGCGAGCGCCTGGTCAGCACGACCGTGTCGCCGACCGTGTCGCCCAGGGTGTGGGACGCGGCGTGGGAGGGGGCAGGGGCGGCGGTGGGCGTGCTCATCGGTGGGCTCCTTCGGCGTCGTGGGTCGGCTGGGCCGGCTGGGCCGGCTGGGCCGGCTGGGCCGGCTGGGCCGGCTGGGCCGGCTCGGCGGGTTGGGCGGGCTGGGCCGGTCCGACGATGGCGAGGAAGATCTCCTCGAGGGTGGGCTGCTTCTCGACGTACTCGACGGTGGCCGGCGGCAGCAGCGCCTTGAGCTCGGCGAGGGTGCCCTCGGCGATGATCCGGCCGCCGTGCAGGATCGCGATGCGGTCGGCGAGCTGCTCGGCCTCGTCGAGGTACTGCGTCGTGAGCAGCACCGTCGTGCCGCGGCCGGCGAGCTCGCGGACCGTCTTCCAGACCTCGAGGCGCGACTGTGGGTCCAGGCCCGTCGTCGGCTCGTCGAGGAAGAGCACGGCCGGCTCGCCGATGAGGCTCATCGCGATGTCGAGGCGGCGCCGCATGCCGCCGGAGTAGGTGCCGACGCGTCGGGCCGCGGCGTCGGTGAGGTCGAAGCGCGCGAGGAGCGCGTCGGCGACGGCGCCCGGGGCGGCGATGCGGCGCAGCTCGGCGACGAGGACGAGGTTCTCGCGGCCGGTGAGGATCTCGTCGACGGCGGCGAACTGGCCCGTCAGGCTGATCGCCGAGCGGACCTCGTGCGGCGCGGTGACGACGTCGTGGCCGTGGACGGTGACGGTTCCGGAGTCGGGCCGCAGGAGCGTCGAGAGGATCCGGACCATGGTGGTCTTGCCGGCGCCGTTGGAGCCGAGCAGGGCGTAGATCGTGCCGGAGGGGACCCGGAGGTCGACGCCCTGCAGCACGGCATGGTCGTCGTAGGCCTTGCTGAGCCCGACGATCTCGATGGCGGTGTTCGTGGTCATGACTGAAGCGTCCAACCCTGACGCTGCGTCAAGGTCAAGCCCCGATTCGCACGAGTTCTCCGAGGGCGTGCCGATGCGTGTCGGACGCGCCACGGACGCGTCTGGATCGGCGGCGCGTTTTGGAGCCGGCGGGGTCGCGGTCCCATGCTGTTCGCGTGGAGGTCAGCGGGTGGAGGTGAGCGAGTCGGTGCACGCGGCAGCGGCGTGGGTGCACGCTGTGCTGCTGTCGCTCGGGCCGGCCTCGCCCGCGGCCTTCGGCGTCGTGTTCGTGGCCGTGTTCGTCGCCGCGACGATGCTCGGGGTGCCCCGGACCGTCCTGACGCTCCTCGCCGGGTCGGCCTTCGGCCCGTGGGCCGGGTTCGGGCTGGCGTGGGGCGCCGCGGTCCTCGCCTCGGTGGGCAGCTACGAGCTGGCCCGGCTCACCGCGCGGTCACGCCGTCCCGGCGGACGCGTCGACCGGGTGATAGGGCGGGCCGAGGCAGCCGTGGTCCGGGCCGCCGGCGAGCAGTCGGCCGGTGCGCGTGCGGGGCGGCTCGCCGGCCTCGTGTCGGTGCGGCTCGTGCCGGCCCTGCCCTTCTGGATCGTCAACTACGGCAGCGGCGCGCTGGCGGTCCCGCGCGGCGCGTTCGTCGTCGGTAGCGCGGTCGGGCTGGCGCCCGGGGCCGTGCTCTACGCCGTCGTCGGTGGCGGGCTCGACGCCCCCGGCTGGGTGCCGGTGCTGCTCGCCGCCCTCTCGACGACGGCGCTCGTCGTGCTGGGCCTCACCCGATGGCGGTCGCGACGGCCGGGCTCCCGGGCCTGAGGCCCGTCAGGGGCGGACCGCGACCTTGCCGCGCAGCGCGCCGCGCTCCATGGCGTCGAGGGCCTCGGCGACGCCGTCGAGACCGACGACGCGGTCGAGGACCGAGTGGATCGCGCCGGCCGCCGCGAGTGCACCGAGCCGCGCGGACAGCGCGCCCGACTGCTTCGTGACGAACCAGGCCAGGTGCTGTCGTGACACCGGGTCGAGGATGCTGGCGGCGAGGTTGCGGTGCAGCCCACCGAGCCACCGGCCGCCGCCCTCGCCGCCGACGATGACGAGAGCACCGGTCGGCGTCAGGACGCGGCGCAGCTCGTGGACGGGACGGTTGCCCGCGATGTCGATGACGGCGTCGAACGGGCCGTCGAGGTCTGCGACCGCGGTGGTGCGGTAGTCGACGACGTGCCGTGCGCCGAGGCCGCGGACGAGGTCGCCCTTGGCCGCACTGCACACCGCGGTCACCTCGGCACCGAGGTGCGTGGCCACCTGGACGGCGAAGGCGCCGACCCCGCCGGAGGCACCGAGGACGAGGACCCGCTGCCCCGCGGCGACGCGCGCGTACCGCTGCACGGCCTCGAGGGCGGTGCCGCCGGAGACGCTCAGGGTCGCGGCCTGGACGTCGTCGAGCCCAGCGGGGGTCGGGGCCAGCTGGTCGACGCGTGCGACGGCGTACTCGGCGAAGGCCCCTGCGGCCGTGCCGAACACGCGGTCGCCCACCGTGAACCCGGTGGTGCCGGGCCCGAGCGCGGCGACCTCGCCGGCCAGCTCGTAGCCCAGGACCGGTTGGCGGGGTCGCCTCAGCCCGAAGGCTGCCCGGGCGGCGTACGGGGTGCCCGTCAGCAGGTGCAGGGCACCGCGGTCGAGGCCGGCGGCGCGGACCGCGACGAGCACCTCGCCGGGGCCGGGGTCGCGGCGGTCGACGTGCTCGACGCGGACCTCGTCGACGCCGCCGTAGACGCGGCGGGTCGCGGCCCGCATCCGGCTCGGCAGTGGAGTGGGCGGTGGGGTCGGCACCGGTGCGGGGGTGATGGTGGTGGTGGACGGGGTGGCGGTGGACGGGGTGGTGGTGGACGGGGACGAGGGGTTCATGGCGTCCCGCTCCTTCTCTTACGTCGTAAGGTTTGAGTCGACGCTAGCATTACGCCGTAAGGCAGACAACCCCCAGGAGACCCGATGCCCCCGCGCAAGCTGACCCGCGAGGGCGTCCTCGACGCCGCCGTCGCCATGGCCGACGCCGAGGGGATCGGGCGCCTGACGATGCGCCGCCTCGCCGGCGAGCTCGGCGTCGAGGCCATGTCGCTCTACCACCACGTCGCCAACAAGGACGCGCTGCTCGACGGCATGGTCGACCGGGTGTACGACGAGGTCGACCTGCCCGACGCGTCGGGCGACTGGCGCGTCGAGCTGCGGCGCCGCTCGGTGTCGGTGCGCGCGGTGCTGTCGGGGCACCCGTGGGCCCTCCCGCTGATGGAGTCACGGCGCGCGCCCGGACCGGCCACCCTGGCCTACCACGACGCGAATATCGCCTGCCTGCGTGCGGCAGGGTTCACCCCCGGGCACGTCGCTCACGCCTACGCGGTCGTCGACGCCTTCGTGTACGGCTTCGTCCTGCAGGAGACGACGCTGCCGTTCGACTCGGGGGCGGAGGCCGCCGACCTCGTCAGCGCGGGTCCCCTCGCCGAGCTCGTCGGCGCGTACCCGAACATGGCGTGGTTCGCCGAGCGCGTCGTGCTGGCGCCGGGCTACACCTTCGCGCGCGAGTTCGAACCGGGCCTGGACCTCGTCCTCGACGGCGTCGCGGCGCTGCTGCCCTGAGCGGGCTCGCTCCCGGGGCTCGGTCTCAGGGCTCGGTCCCGGGCCTTGGTCGGGTCAGGGGCGGGCGGCGTCGCGGATGCGCTGGCGCAGCTCGCGCAGGGCATCGGCCGTCTCGGGTGCGGTCCGCACCGGGTCGGTGAGCCAATCCACGAGGGAGTGGTCGTCGAGGGTGACCCCGGCGAGCGCATCGGCCGTGGCCGCCGCCAGCAGCGCCCCGGTCCGCGGCACCGGCAGCGCCCGACCGACCAGCTCGTCCGCCCACACGTCGCCCTGCTCGAGCAGGACGTCGTCGACGTGCGCCCGGCGAGCGTCGGCGACCGCGTCGCGGGCTGCCGGCAGCGCGCCGACGGCGGCCTCGCCGGCGACGGACCGCACCTCGTCGACGAGCTCGTCGAGGTGGGTCTCCATGAGCCAGGACGGCAT
>JAEWFB010000215.1 GCA_023389095.1 Actinomycetes bacterium | reverse complement strand
CCGACCAGCCGAGCGACCAGCCGTCCGACCAGCCGACCGACCCGGGCAGCGAGCCCACGACCCCGTCGGCCGCCGCCCGCGACATCGCCCGCCTCGGCGACGCCCTGGCCGCCGACGTGCGCGGCCGCGAGCTCTGGGCGCTGCCCTACGCGGACGCGGACGTCGCGGCAGCCGTCGGCATCGACCCCGCCAACGCGGTCGTGCGCGACCTCGTCAGCCGCAGCTCGGCCGTCGCCGCCCGCGTCCGGCAACCGGCGCGGGGCGACGTCGTGTGGCCGGTCGACGGTCTCCTGCCGGCCGGGCGCGAGGCCGGCATCCGCACGCTGCTGTCCGGCACGACGGTGAAGAAGGCGGCCGGCATCATCGTCAACCGCGACGCCGTCACGGGCGACTCGCCGTACACGCCGAGCGCCGCGCGGGTCGCCACCGGCGGCACGCGCCTGCTCACCTACGACCCGCGCCTCTCGGCCCTGCTGCCCCAACGCACCGACGCCAGCCCCGTCCTGCCGACGCAGCGCTTCCTCGCCGAGTCGCTCGTCCTGCTCGGCGAGCGTCCCGGGATCGCCCGGTCGGTCCTCGTCACGGCGCCGCGCACCTACGACCCCGACCCGAACGCCCTCTCCGCCTTCCTCAGCGCGGTCGCTGACGCCCCCTGGCTCGACGGCGTCGACGCCTCCGCCCTGCTCACCGACGCGGCGGGCGACAAGGCCACCCCGCAGGAGAAGCCCGCGGGCATCGTCGCACCGGCCGCCCCACCCCCGGTGCTCGACGCCCGGCGCCTCGCCTACATGGCCCACCAGCGCGAGACGCTCCTGTCCGTGGCGGCCGTGCTCTCGAACGGTGCGGAGTTCGAGCGGGTGTACCGCGAGGTGCTCGACGAGCTCGCCAGCGCCCGCTGGCGCTACAACCCCCAGGGCTGGGGCGTGCTGTCGGCATCCGTGACCGCCGACGTCAGGGCCGCCACGAGCGCCCTCAAGGTCGTGCAGCCCCGCAGCACCGTCAACCTTCTCGCCGAGAACGGCACGCTCCGGATCACCATCGAGAACGGCCTCGACTACGAGGTCACCGACCTGAGGCTGCGGCTGGCCCCCACCAACCCGCGGGTCCAGGTCGTCAGCGATCCCGGGCCGATCACCATCGGCCCCTCGTCGCGGACCAACGTCCAGGTCGAGGTCGCGGCGGTCGCCGCCGGCAAGGCCGAGATCCGCGCCTGGCTCACCACCGCCGACGGCACCGTCATCGGGACGCCGGCACAGATCGCCGTCTCGGCCAACCCGATCGACGGCGCGATCTACTGGGTCGGCGGCATCCTCGTGGGCCTCGTCCTGCTCGCCGGCATCGCGCGCGCCCTGCTCAAGGGCACCTCCCGCGTCGACGAGATCCCGGACATCGAGGCCGTCACCGCGGCACACGAGGCTGTCGAGGACGGGGATCACCGCTGACTCCGCCTAGGATGTGGGCAGGTTGCGCACCGTCGTGACCGACGAGCACGCACCAGAACGCGACGACACCAGACATTCCGGACGACGACGAGGGAGGGTGACGCACGTGCAGGGAGTGGGACCCGGAACGGTCCTCGGCGGCCGCTACGCAGTGACGTTGCGCACCTCCGAGGGCGAGCACCACGAACGCTGGCGCGCCAGCGACCACACGCTCGAACGTGAGGTCGTCGTCGTCGTCTTCTCGGCCCGGTCGGCCATCGCCGCACCGGCGCTCGACGCCGCGCGACGTGCCGCGGGCATCGAGGACCCGCGCCTGGTGCGCGTCCTCGACGTCGGCACCGACCAGGGCGTCGGCTTCATCGTCGAGGAGCCGCTCACCGGCGCGCTCCCGCTCTCGCACCTGCTCCAGATGGGTGGCCTGTCGGCCGACGAGGTGCGCCGCCTCACCGGCGAGGCCGCCACGGCGCTCGACAAGGCGAGCCACCGGGGCCTGCACCACCTCGCCCTGACCCCGAGCTCGGTGCAGCGGATGCCCGACGGCGAGGTCAAGGTCCGCGGGCTCGCCACCGAGGCCGCGCTCACCGGCGCCGACCGCCTCTCCGACGAGCGCGCGTCCCGCGCCGACGCCGTCGGCCTCGTCAAGATCGCCTATGCCGGCCTCACCGGGCGCTGGCCGCTCGTCGCCGTCGACGGCGGGCTCATCCCGGCGGGCGGACCCGTCGGCCTCGAGACCGCGCCGACCATCGTCGGTGGCGTCGCGGCACCGTCCGAGATCGCCGTCGGCGTCCCGAACGACCTCGACCTCATCTGCCGCATGACCCTCGGTGGCGGCCATCGCGGGCCGGTGTCGCCGGGCGACCTCGCCCTCCAGATCGCGCCGTGGCCCTCGCAGCCACCGGCCTCCGACGGGGCCTCGGGCATCCGGCTCACGCCGACGCCGGACGACTTCGAGCCGACGCGGGTGCTGCCCGCGGTCGCCGACCTCGGCCCCGGCGCCATGGCCGTGGGCGCCGCAGCCGGTGCCGGCCTGGGCAGGGCCGCCGCGTCCGGCACCGGCGAGGACACCGCCGCCTTCAGCCCCTTCGAGTCCGACCTGAGCGCCGAGCACGGATCGTCGTTCGCCGTCGGCGAGCGCACCGAGGAGATGCCTCAGGCCGCGTCGGCTGCGTCGGCTGCATCGAGTGCTGCCGCTGCTTCGACCGCGCCGACGCAGCAGCCCTCGGGCGCGCAGACCCAGTTCCTCGAGCGTCCGGCCAACGGCACCAGCGCGCCGACCCGCGAGGAGTCCGCGAGCGCCCGAGCCCAGGCCGGCCTCGCTGCCGCGGGCGCGGCCGCGGCCGGGGTCGCCGGCACCATCGGCGACAGGGTCGGCTCGTTCGCGCGAGCCGCCGCCGACAAGGCCGCCGCCAAGGCGGCCGAGCGGCGCAGTGCCCACGACGACTTCGACGGCGAGGACATCCACCTGTCCGACGCGCTCGAGGAGGCCCCCTCCGGGCGCCTCGAGCCGCCGGTGCCCGTGTTCGGACGCGACACGCCCGACCGGCCGAACGGGGCGCAGTCGCGCATCGCGCTCGCCGTCGTCGGGGTCCTCGTGCTCGTCGGGCTCTACGTCGGCATCAGCAACGTCGCCAAGATCGGCCAGCACGACGGCTCCAGCTCGGCCGGCATCGTCACGGTCACCCAGACCCGCACGCCGTCGCAGAGCCAGGGCGGCTCCGCGTCGCAGGCGCCGTCCACCACCGGCAACCAGGCGCCGCCCGCGACCCCGGTCTCGATCACGAGCGGCAAGGGCTACGACGAGCAGGACGGCACCGAGGCCGACCAGAACGCCGACAAGGCCTTCGACGGCGACCCGAGCACGGGCTGGCGCTCGCGCTGGTACGGCACCGCCGACTACAACGGCGGCAAGGCCGGTCTCGGCCTCATCCTGACGCTGAGCCGGTCGACCCAGGTCAAGGAGGTCACGCTCGTCCTGCCGGCAGCCCAGGACGTCACGGTCTACGCGACCAACGGCGACTCCCGCTCCGGTGCCCAGGAGATCGGCTCGAAGTCCGGCGCGCAGGGCACGGTGACCATCACGGCGCCGGGCGACCTCCAGCCGGCCACCAAGATCATCGTCTTCATCACCAAGGCCGCGCCCGACGAGGCCCCCAAGCACTTCCGCGCGCAGATCAACGAAGTGACGGTGCGTTGAGGTGGACGGGGGCGCCGGTGCCCCGCTCGCCGCGCTGAGCGACCGGGACCTGCTCCGGTTGCACGTCGAGGGCGACGACCACGCCTTCGGTGAGCTGTTCCGCCGCCACAAGGACCGGATGTGGGCCGTCGCCCTGCGCACGGTGCGCGACCCCGAGCTCGCGGCCGACTGCGTCCAGGACGGCTTCATCGCCGCCTTCCGGCGCGCCGACTCCTTCCGGGGCGATGCCGCCGTCACGACGTGGCTGCACCGGATCGTCGTCAACGCGTGCCTCGACCGGCTCCGGCGTCGCAGACCCACGAGCGAGCTGCCCGAGTACGAGCTGGCCGACCGCCACGACGACCACGCCTCCACCGAGGTCCGCCTCGACATCCGCGAGGCGCTCGAGCGGCTGCCGGACGGCCAGCGGGCGGCCCTCGTCCTCGTCGACATGCACGCGGTGCCCGTCGCCGAGGCCGCCGTGATCCTCGGCGTCGCCGAGGGCACCGTCAAGTCACGCTGCGCCCGAGGGCGAGCGGCGCTGGCCCAGCACCTCGGCCTGACCCCCGGCCGGCGACCCACCGCCGACGCCTGAGCCGGCCCGCACGCCGCACCGCGGCGCACCCGGGAGCCGGTCCCAGGCCGCGATGGTTGAATCCGCGGGGAACCGGGGCGCCGCGTCAGTGCGTCGAAACCCCGGCGCACGGCTACCCACGCCCGGTCCCTGCCGGCGTGCGCGGCCCTGCACCAGCAGGCACCAGCACCCTCTCGACCCGAACGACATGCACGCCCCGAACGACACGCACGGCCTGTACGACCCCTGCACGCACCTGACGAAGGACCCACCCCGTGGACGAGTCCAGGCATTCCCCTGAGCCGCACCTCGACCCCGACGCACCGACCGGGCCCACGCCCGACCACCAGCACCACGAGCCCGGCCAGCACGGCCGGCACGACCCTCACCTCGATCTCGACGGCCGCTACGACGGGTACCGCGAGGACGACCCTGCCGACGCGTCCGCCGAGCACGTGCGCGCCCTGCTCGCGGCCGCGGACCCCGACCCCGGTCCGATGCCGCGAGAGGTCACCGAGCGCATCGCCGCCGCCCTCGCGCACGAGGCCCGCCTCCGCGTCGAGCGCGGCCCGCTCGCCGACGCCTCGACGCCGGCCGGCCCCCACGAGGAGTACGCCGGCGTTCTCGGGCTGCGACGGCCCCCGCGTCGGCACCGTCCCTACGACCTCGCCGCCGCGGTCGCCGCGGCCGCCCTCGTCGTCGCGGCGGGCGCGTCGGCCCTGCACCTGACGAAACGTCCGAACAGCACGGCTGTCATCGGCGGCGAATTCACCTCGTCGACGCCGGGGGCGTCGTCCGGGCGCTCCGGCGTGCACATCCAGCTCGGCAGCACGGCCTACGCGGACGCCACCGTCGGCGCCCAGGCCCGCGAGCTGCTCGACCACCCGGCGCAGCCGCTGGGGCCGGGCGCCGCCGAAGCCCCCGGCATCGGCCCGATCGGCACCGAGGTCGGCCTGGCGTCGTGCCTCCAGGGCCTGGGCGCCGCCTCCCCGGCCCCGAGTGCCGTGTCGGCCGACCTCGCGACGTTCGAGGGGCGTCCGGCCGCGGTCGTGGTCGTGACGCGCGACGGCGCGAGCAGCGTCTGGGTCGTCGAGCGCTCGTGCTCGGCGCAGGCACCGGGCGTGCTGCACCCCGAGACCCCCGTTCCCTGACGCGTCGGCGTGCTGGGAGGCGCGGGAACAAGGACCGCCTAGGATCGGTTGAGGCCCATGAGGCCCGCGGCGCCGACCCCGGTGCGCGGACCCGTGGGCACACGCCGGGCGTCCAGCGCCCCACCCGTGCCAGCGAGAGTGTCACCGAGCGTCATCGAGGAGCAGTCCCAGTGTCCGACATGTCCGACCACGACGTGCGCAACGTCATCATCATCGGCTCCGGGCCGGCCGGGTACACGGCCGCCGTCTACGCCGCACGGGCGAACCTGGCCCCCCTCGTCTTCGAGGGCTCCGTCACTGCCGGCGGCGCGCTCATGAACACCACCGAGGTCGAGAACTTCCCCGGCTTCCGCGACGGCATCATGGGCCCTGACCTGATGGACCACATGCGCGCCCAGGCGGAGCGGTTCGGCGCCGAGCTCGTCACCGACGACGTCACCGCCGTCGACCTCACCGGCGACGTCAAGACCGTCACCGACGGCGAGGGCAACGTCCACCGCGCGAAGGCCGTCATCCTCTCGATGGGCTCGGCCTACCGCGAGCTCGGCCTGCCCCGCGAGAAGGAGCTCTCGGGCCACGGCGTCTCCTGGTGCGCCACCTGCGACGGCTTCTTCTTCCGCGACCAGGACATCGCGGTCGTCGGTGGCGGTGACTCCGCCATCGAGGAGGCCACCTTCCTGACGAAGTTCGCCCGGACCGTCACGATCATCCACCGCCGCGACGAGCTGCGGGCGAGCAAGATCATGGCCGACCGCGCCTTCGCCAACGACAAGATCCGCTTCGCGTGGAACTCCGAGGTCGCCGAGATCCACGGTGAGGGCAAGCTGTCGGGGGTCACGCTGCGCGACACCGTCACCGGCGACACCCGCGAGCTCGCGGTCACCGGCCTGTTCGTCGCCATCGGCCACGACCC
>JAEWFB010000653.1 GCA_023389095.1 Actinomycetes bacterium | reverse complement strand
ATGACGATCCCGCTGCTCATCGGCGGCGCCACGACCTCCCGGGCCCACACGGCCGTCAAGGTCGACCAGCGCTACGACGGCCCCGTGGTGTGGGTCAAGGACGCGTCGCGCTCGGTCCCGGTGGCGGCTGCACTGCTCTCCGACGAGAGGCGTCCGCGCCTCATGGAGCAGGTCAAGGCCGACTACGACGCGCTGCGGACCCGCCACTCGGCCAAGACCGAGCGCAAGCTGCTGCCGCTCGAGGCCGCTCGCGAGCGGCGCACGCCGATCGACTGGACCGGCTACCGGCCGCCGCACCCGCACCTGCTGCTGCAGCAGGAGAAGGACGTCTCGACGATCACCCGGTCGCGGACCGCGCCCGAGCACGTCCGCGTCCTGCACGACTACCCGCTCGGTGAGCTGCGCCGGTACATCGACTGGTCCCCGTTCTTCTCCGCGTGGGAGCTCAAGGGCACCTACCCCGACATCCTCAACAACCCGGCGAGCGGGCAGGCCGCCCGCAAGCTGTTCGAGGACGCCCAGGCCATGCTCGACCGGATCGAGCAGGAGCGCTGGCTCACCGCCAACGCCGTCCTCGGCTTCTTCCCGGCCAACGGCGTCGGTGACGACATCGAGGTGTACGCCGACGAGTCGCGCGGCGAGCCGCTCGCGGTGCTGCACCACCTGCGCCAGCAGGGCGACCACCGGGCCGGGGTGCCGAACCGCTCCCTTGCCGACTTCGTCGCGCCCCAGGGCACCCGCGACTGGGTCGGCGGGTTCGCCGTCACGGCAGGCCTCGGCAGTGCCGAGCGGGTCGCGCAGTTCCGCGAGCGGCTCGACGACTACGACGCGATCCTGCTCGAGGCCCTCGCCGACCGGCTCGCGGAGGCGTTCGCGGAGCGGCTGCACGAGCGGGTCCGCAAGGAGTTCTGGGGCTACGCGCCCGACGAGCACCTCGACAACGCCGCCCTCATCAAGGAGCAGTACGCCGGCATCCGCCCCGCGCCGGGCTACCCGGCCTGCCCCGAGCACACGGAGAAGCAGACGCTGTGGAACCTGCTCGACGTCGAGGCCCGCACCGGCATCTCGCTGACCGAGAGCATGGCGATGTTCCCGGGCGCTTCGGTGTCGGGCTGGTACCTGTCCCACCCGCAGTCGCAGTACTTCGTCGTCGGCCGCGTCGACCGCGACCAGGTGGCCGACTACGCCCAGCGCAAGGGCTGGACGCTCGCCGAGGCCGAGCGCTGGCTCTCGGCCAACCTCGCCTACGACCCGGAGGACTGACCTCGTGACCGCCCCCGCTGCCCCTGCCCCGGCGGACCGCCCGACCCTGCCGGCGGCCGTCCTCTGGGACATGGACGGCACCCTCGTCGACACAGAGCCCTACTGGATCCAGGCCGAGCACGAGCTCGTGGCCGCGCACGGTGGCGTGTGGACCGACGAGTACGCCCACCAGCTCGTCGGCAACGCCCTCGAGGTGTCGGCCCAGCTCATCATCGACCAGTCCGGCATCCCGCTGACCGTGCCGGAGATCGTCGACGCGCTCCTCGAGCGGGTCATCGCCCAGGTCGAGCGACGCGTGCCGTGGCGTCCGGGGGCGCGCGAGCTGCTCCTCGAGCTGGGGTCGCTCGGGGTGCCGAACGTGCTCGTGACGATGTCGTGGCGCTCCCTGGCCGAGATGGTGGTGCGCAACCTGCCCGACGGCGCGTTCGACGCGCTCGTCACCGGCGACGAGGTCAGCCACGGCAAGCCGCACCCGGAGCCCTACCTCGCGGCGGCGCGGCTGCTCGGCGTCGACCCCGGCGACTGCATCGCCATCGAGGACTCGCCCGCCGGCGTGCGCTCGGCGGCCGCGGCGGGGGTGCCGACCATCGCGATCCCGCACGTCGTGCCGGTCCCGAGCGTGCCCGGGGCGGTCCGGATCGACACGCTCGCGGGGGTCGGCGCGGCCGACCTCACCGGCATCGTGTCGTCTGTGCGCGTCGCGTCCTGACGCCGGGGCCGCGCGCGGTGCGCGACGAAACGGACTGTGGTCCAACGGGATTCGCTGTGGACAAGCCTGGCTTGCCGATTCGAACGCCTGTACGATTGAGGCATGTCGCAAGCAGTGATCGAGCAGGACTGGGACCTCGTCGCGTCCCTGGCTGCCGACCTGCACGACGCGCACGGCCGGCTCGTCGACGCGGTCGCGGTGGCGCTGGTGGAGGGGTCGTGGCAGGCGGCGGGGATCCGGTCGCCGGAGCACTGGCTCGTGGTCCGCGCCGGTCTCTCGCGGGGGCACGCGTCTGCGGTGGTGCTGATGGCCCGCCGGGCCGGGGAGCTGCCGGAGACGGCGGCCGCGTTGCGGGAGGGCCGGATCAGCCTGGACCAGGCGGCGGTCGTGGCGCGGCACGCGCCGGCCGCGTTCGATGCCACGGTGGCCGAGTTCGCCCGGTACGCGACGGTGCCGCAGCTGCAGCGCTCGGTCGCCCGCTACGACTTCACCCTCGAGCCGCGCGTCCACGACGACGAGTTCGAGCTGCTGCCCGCCGAGAAGGAACCGGACGCGAAGCCCGAGCCGGTCGCGCCCGCGTCGCTGAGCATGGGCCTCGATGCGGACGGGCGGTTCCGGCTGCGGTACGAGGCCCCGGCCGAGGTTGGCGAGCTGGTCCGTGCCGCATTGGCCGAGGCCAAGGACCACCTGTTCCACACCGTCACCGACACCACCCACACCGGCGAGGGCGACGACGCCCAGCACCGGCAGGACCCGGACGCCGACCCGTACGCGGACCCGGCCACGACACCCGGGCCGCGCCGGGTCACGTGGGCCGACGCCCTGGTCCTGCTCGCGACCCGGTCCCTGGACGT
The DNA here is from genome assembly GCA_023389095.1 of Actinomycetes bacterium. GTDB lineage: Bacteria > Actinomycetota > Actinomycetes > Actinomycetales > Dermatophilaceae > Monashia. Next base: position 5,125 of record JAEWFB010000653.1, on the reverse strand, counting down.
CGCCGGGACCAACGCCGCGCCTGGCGCCACCGGCGGTTCAGGACGTGGCGGGGCCGCCCGGCGGGCGCGGTACCGGGTCCAGGTCCACCTCGACACCGACGGCGGGTGGCTCACCGGCACCCCGCGGCTGCCGCGGCACGTCGTGGACGGGCTGACCTGCGACGGCACCCTGGTCCCGGTGTGGGAGACCGACGGGCACCCGGTGAACGTCGGGCGTACCCAGCGGGTCGTGCCGCACCGCACCCGGATCCTCGTGCTGGACCGGGACCGGGGCTGCCGGTTCCCCGGCTGCCCCGTCAGCTCCGCGGACTATCTCGAGGTGCACCACCGGGTGCACTGGCGTGACGGTGGACTGACCGACCTGGACAACCTGCTGTGCCTGTGCACCTTCCACCACGACAGCCACCACCGCGGCGAGTACACCATCACCGGCGACCCCACCCGCGCCGACGGGCTCCGGTTCCAGACCCGACAGGGCTGGCCCATCGGCCCACCCTTGCGGCCACTAGACGGACTCGCTGCTGCCGACGCCAACCTCGACCATGAGCCAGACCACCCCGAGCCCGAGCACCTCGACGGTGGCCCGACCCCTCCCACGCTCTCGGCGGTGCGGCCGGTCGGCGCCGACCCGCCCGCCCAGGACACTCGCCGCCGACCACGTCCACGACCGATATCACGCCTCGGGCGTACCTACCCGGCGCCCACCGGCGGGACGCTGCACCTGCACCTCGTCGACCTCACGCCGCACAGCTCGACCCGAGGGTAGGCAGCGTTCGTACGCCGCGGCTGTGCCTCAGGCGGTTGCCCCGCGTGTTCGTGCGGATCTGCGCGTCAGCGTCCTCGGCGACGACTCCGGGTGCCACCGCGACGTGGAGCCGCACCTCGCTGGGGGAGAGTGCGACCGGGCGCCTGGCGCCGACCTCCCTTGCCGCCGTTACCGCTCGTGCCGCCCGACGCGTCCGCACCCGTCGACGCGGCCGAGCCGCGGCTGCTGTTCTCGGTACGGCCGCGGACGATGCCGATGAACACCTCGATGCCGGGGTCCGGGTCCTCCATGGTCCAGACCAGACCGATCCGCGAGCCCGCGACGCCGTGGACCGGCCGGTGCACGACGTCCTTGCGGTGGTGCAGCCGCGCGACCGACAGGGGCAGGATCGCGATCCCGACGCCGGACGCCACGACCTCGACGACCTCGCCCTCGGTCATCGGCCGCATGACGGCTGCCCGCTCACGAGCCTCGGGCGTCGCGACGGCCGCCCACTCGGGCACGGCGTCCGGGCCCTGGACGAGCACCTCCTCGGCGAGGTCCGCGACGTCGACCTCCTCGAAGGCGGCGACGACGTGCTCGCGCGAGGCGACGACGACCGGGACCTCCTCGTACAGGGGGATGAGGTGCAGGCCGTCGCGGTCGACGGGCAGCCGCACCAGGGCCATCGACGCGTCGCCCGCGCGAACGGCGTCGAGCTGCACATCGGTGGTGACCGGGACGAGCTCGAGGGCGCGGTCGGCGACCCGCCGCTCCCAGCGCCGGGCCCACTTGTCCGGGGAGACGCCGGCGACGAAGTCGACGCGGAAGGTGGCGTGGACGGCGTCGGGGAAGGCGTCGGTCATGGCGTCCTCCTCGGGGGCCGGTACGGACGGGCGGGGTCGGGCAGGTCGGTGACGAGGCTAGTGCAGGTGCCGGGGACCTCAGCGGTGCTGCGCGGTCCAGGTGCCGGCCGCGGCGGCCTCGGCGAGCAGCTCGGCCAGGGCTTCATGGTCCTCGCGGACGAGTCCGGTGGTGACGCGCACGTGCCCGCCGTGGCGCGCGGCCGCACCACCGTTCTCGACGGAGAAGGGCGAACCCGGTGTCACCGCGATGCCCTGGCTCGCGAGGCGCAGCACCGCGGCGGCCTCGTCGCGCACCGGCACCCAGATGTTGAGGCCCTCGGTGCCGGGGACCTCCACCCCTAGGGCGGCCAGGCGGTCGACGACGAGCTCGCGGCGTCGGGCGTACTCGGCGCGAGCCCGGGCGATCGCGCGCACGGCGTCGGGGTCGGTGAGCAGGCCGGCGAGGACCCGTTGGAGCAGCCGGCTCGACCAGCCCTGCCCGAGGGCCCGGGCGTGCCGCAGCGGTGCGAGCAAGGCCGTCGGCCCGCTCATCGCGGCGAGGCGCAGGTCAGGGCCGTGCGACTTGCTGAAGCTGCGCACGTGCAGGACCTGGTCGGGCACCCAGGTCCCGAGGCTCGTCGGTGCCGAGCTGGCCACGGGGCCGCTCGAGTCGTCCTCCACGACGACGAGGTCGCGTCCGCGGACGAGGGTGGCCAGGCGTCGGGCCCGGGTCGGCGACATCGAGACGCCCGTCGGGTTCTGCCCGCGCGGTTGCAGGAACAGGGCCGCCGGCCTGCGCGCCAGGGCCTGCTCGAGCGCGTCGACGTCGAGGCCCGTGGCGTCGAGGGGGACGCCCACGACGTCGACACCACGGTCCTCGAGCAGGTCGAGCAGGGGCGGGAAGCCGGGGTTCTCGACGACGACCGTGTCGCCGGGTCGCAGCAGGGTGCGCGAGACGATGTCGAGGGCGTCCATCGCGCCGTCGACGACGAGCAGGTCGTCCGGTGCGTAGGGCCAGTCGGCGAGGAGCACCTCGCGCAGCCGGGGCAGCACCGGGTCCTCGAGGTAGCTGCTCGGGCCGCGGGGTTCCTCGATCGCCGACAGGACGCCGGCGAGGGAGGGCAGCAGCGCGGCGTCGGGGATGCCTGTGGACAGGTCGAGGCTGACGGGGGAGTCGTGCCGCAGGGCGCGCGTGTAGCGCTCGCCGCCCCGACGCGTCTGCGCCACGGTGGTGCCCCGCCGGCCGTCGGAGCGGATCGAGCCGGAGCGTGAGAGCAGCTGCCACGCGGCGCTCACCGTCGTCGGCGACATCATCAGCTCCTGGGCGACCTGCCGGATCGGGGGCAGCTGGTCGCCGGGGCTCAGCCGGCCGTCGCGGATCGCCCGGGACACCGCCTGGGCCAGGCCCTTGGCGGTCGGGTGCTCGAGGCGCTCCTCGAGGTCGGAGATGACGGCACGCACGTCTGTAACGTAGCAATGAACCCTTTGTGTGGCACCAGGTTGGCACGTAACGTGACGGGCATGACGACGCCTGCCGTGACCGCCATCGACCACTGGATCTCCGGAGCCCGCGTCGCGGGCACGTCCGGGCGCACCGCGCCCGTGCACGACCCGGCCACCGGCGTCCGTACCGGTGAGGTTCCGCTCGCCTCCGCGGCCGAGATCGATGCCGCGGTCAAGACCGCCGTCGCCGCCGCGCGCGACTGGCGCACCAGCTCGCTGAGCAAGCGGGCTGCCGTGCTCTTCGCCTTCCGCGAGCTGCTCCACGACCGCACCGACGAGCTGGCCGCGATCATCACCGCCGAGCACGGCAAGGTGCTCTCCGACGCGGCGGGCGAGATCGCCCGCGGCCTCGAGAACGTCGAGTTCGCCACGGGCGTGCCGCAGTTGCTCAAGGGCGGCTTCTCCGAGCAGGCCTCGGCGGGCGTCGACGTGTACAGCATCCGCCAGCCCCTCGGGGTCGTCGCGGGCATCACGCCGTTCAACTTCCCGGCCATGGTGCCGCTGTGGATGTGCGCGAACGCCATCGCCTGCGGCAACGCCTTCGTCCTCAAGCCGAGCGAGAAGGACCCGTCGGCCTCGCTCTTCCTCGCCGAGCTGTGGAAGCAGGCGGGGCTGCCCGACGGCGTCTTCACCGTCGTCCACGGCGACAAGGAGGCCGTCGACGCGCTCCTCGACCACGAGGACGTGGCGGCCGTCAGCTTCGTCGGCTCGACGCCCATCGCGAAGTACATCTACGAGCGCGGCACCGCAAACGGCAAGCGCGTCCAGGCGCTCGGTGGCGCGAAGAACCACGCTCTCGTGCTCCCCGACGCCGACGTCGACCTCGCGGCCGACTCCATCGTGTCGGCGGCCTACGGCGCGGCGGGGGAGCGGTGCATGGCGCTGTCGGTGGCGGTCGCGGTCGGCGACGTCGGCGACCGCCTCGTCGCGGCGGTCGCCGAGCGCATCCCCGGGCTGACGGTCGGCAACGGGGCCGAGCACGGCACCGACATGGGCCCGCTCATCACCGCCGAGCACCGCGACAAGGTCGCCGGCTACGTCGCCGCGGGCGCTGAGTCCGGCGCGACGGTCGTCGTCGACGGTCGCGAGAGCCAGGTCCCCGCCGACGGCTTCTTCCTCGGCATGACCCTGCTCGACGACGTCACGCCCGACATGACCGTCTACCGCGACGAGATCTTCGGCCCGGTCCTGTCGGTCGTGCGCGTCGACACCTACGAGGAGGGCCTGGCGCTCATCAACCGCAACCAGTACGCCAACGGCACCGCGATCTTCACCCGCGACGGCGGCGCGGCACGACGCTTCCAGAACGAGGTCGAGGTCGGCATGGTGGGCATCAACGTGCCGATCCCGGTGCCGGTGGCCTACTACTCGTTCGGCGGGTGGAAGGACTCGCTCTTCGGCGACACCCACATGTACGGCCCGGAGGGTGTCAGCTTCTACACCCGCGGCAAGGTCGTGACCCAGCGGTGGCCCGACCCGGCCACCTCCAGCGTCGACCTCGGCTTCCCCCGCACCCGTTGACCGGCAGACTGCTCCGGAGAGGAACCACCACACCATGACCGACCTCGACCACCGCTCCGTCATCGCAGAGCAGCTCGACGCCATGGGCGAGGCAGACGTCCGCGCACTCGACCGCGGCCACGTCTTCCACTCCTGGTCCGCCCAGGCACTCATCGACCCGCTGCCCATCGCCCGGGCGCAGGGCTCCTACTTCTGGGACTACGCCGGCACGCGCTACCTCGACTTCAGCAGCCAGCTCGTCAACGTCAACATCGGCTACCAGCACCCCAAGGTCGTCGCCGCGATCCAGGAGCAGGCGGCGCGCCTCACGACGATCCAGCCGTCCTTCGCGAACGACGCCCGCAGCGAGGCGGCCCGCCTCATCACCGAGGTCGCCCCGGAGGGCCTGTCTGCCGTGTTCTTCACCAACGGCGGGGCCGAGGCGAACGAGAACGCCGTCCGGATGGCTCGCCTGCACACCGGACGGCACAAGGTGCTCGCCACCTACCGCAGCTACCACGGCGCGACCGCC
>JAEWFB010000126.1 GCA_023389095.1 Actinomycetes bacterium | reverse complement strand
GGCCCCTTCTCCGTGCGTCGACGCGTGAGCCCCCGGCCGGCCCTCGGGCCCGGTGAGCCGCGCCGCAGGGTCGCCGACGCGTCGGGCGGGGTCCAGCAGCGACGTCGAGCAGGTGCGACCGGGCTGTCGAGCCCGACGGCGCTCCGACACTGGACAGCCGGCGTCCGCCGCGAGGACCATCGAAGGCACCGCTCGCACAACGGGGGTGTCGGATGACCAGCGAAACCGTGGTGGCCAAGGTCGGAACGACGACGGTGCTCGTCGAGGCCGTCTCCGTGGACGTCCCGGAGTCCGTGAGCACCGGCGGTCGCTACGGCGTCGAGAAGACGTCTCGCGACCTGCGCGACGCCTACGCCAAGCTCAAGGACCTCCTCGGTGACGTCGCGAGCGACATGGGGAGCCAGCTGGCGTCGCCGCACGAGCACTGGCCCGACGCGATCACCCTCGAGTTCGGCCTGTCCTTCTCCGCCGAAGGTGGCCTCTGGGTGATCAAGGCCAAGGGCGACATGACGTGCAGGGTCACCATGACGTGGCAGAAGGCGCCCGCTGTGAAGGGGAGCGGGGGGACCGGGGGGACGCAGGGCGGGTGATCGCGTGGACAAGATGGAGCTGCTCGCCCAGGGCACCTGTGCCATCGTGCGCCCCGCGAGCGACGGGGAACCGCAGGAGACCATCGGGACCGCGTGGCTCGCCATGGCGCCGCGCTACCTGCTGACGGCCGGCCACGTCGTCGAGGGCAAGAGCGTCGTGACGGTGCAGTTCTCGGACGAGGAGAGCCGGCTCGCCGACGTGGTGTTCGAGCCCGCGATCATCGACGACCTCGGTGTCGACGTCGCGGTTCTCGAGCTGCGCGACGACAGCGACCGCCAGCCGCTCCCGGTGGTCCTCGTCGACCGGCCGCAGGGCGACGTGATCGTCACCGGCTACGGCCTGGCCAACGCGCAGAGCACGGGTTTCGGCAGCTACCTGCGGCCGTACGTCCGCGGACACCGGAGCGAGAACTTCCTCCTGCAGTTCACGAGCCACAACCTCGCGATCCAGGGTTTCAGCGGCGCGCCCGTCTACAGCCTCACGTCCGGGGCCGTCGTCGGCCTGCAGATCGAGGCGTCATCCAGGACCGACCAGGTGCTCGCGATGCCGTTGTCGCGGATCCCCAGGTACTGGAAGGACATCCAGACGGTCGCGGCTCCTCTGAACCGCGGGCTGTGCGTGTTCCTGCAGCAGGCGGGTACGGGCCGCGAGCTCGTCGACGACGTCATCAGCCCCGCGCTCGAGGCCATCGGGCTCGAGCTCTACGTGTCCACCACCGGGACGACGACCAAGCGGGACCTCGCCAAGATCGACCGTGCCGACGTCATCGTCGCCGAAGCCGACGCCGACGACCCGTCTGTGACGCGCGAGCTGACCATCGCGCAGGGGCTCGGTACGCCCGACATCCTCGTCCGCGTCCGACCCGGCGCCACGCCCGACGCGGCCGACACCGAGGGGCCGCTGGAGGTCGACCCGGCCAATCCGACCGCCGCACGAACCGCGCTGGTCCAGCGCCTCATCTCGACCCTCGCGGTGTTCAACGCCGTGGGCGACCTCGTGTCCTCGAACCCCATCACCACCTTCTTCGGCGTTCCGCTGACCCGCGTGTCGGCCGCCAATGCGCTGGCGTTGGGCTACTTCGCCAACTTCGTGCTGCCGGTCGGCCAGCTGCTCCTCGATGCCAAGGCCGGTCAGGACGTCACCGTCAGCGTCGCCGGCGTGCCGGTGGATACGGCGAGGTACGACCACATTCACCTGCACGTGGTCCTTCCTCCCCGCCTGAGCTGGGCCACCGACCGCGGGATTCGCCAGCGCGTGGACGGGCTGGACCTGCTGTCAGAGGCCGCGGTCAAGGCGGACGACCTGCTGTCACGGCCCCGTCCCCTCAAGGCGATGCGAAGCACCGTGGCGACGTCCGAGCTCGTCCTCGTGGACGTCTTCCCGACGACCATGTCGACCATGATCACCTCGATCGACGAGCGCTTCGCCTCCCTCGACCCCGCCGATCGGGACCCGCATCTGTGGGAAGCCATAGAGCGCAAGGAGATCGACCGTTTCGACCGCGTCCTGTCGCGCCGCATCCGGGAGGAGCCACCCGGGCTTCGCGACCTCGCCCTCTCGGACATCGTGCACGTGACGACCGCGAGGCTGACCTTCCCCGGCGTGGACTTCGAGCCGTGACCCTTGTCGAGCTACTCGTCGTGTTCGTCGACGGGCTGCGACCAGGCCTCGAGGAGCGCCGCTGCAGGTGAGTCCGGTTCCACGGCAAGGGCGACGACCTCGCGGGTGCTGCCCTTGAAGCGCATTTGCGCGCCCTCGGCCTCCAAGGCCACGGCGAGCGGGCCGATGCTGTTCCAGTCGAGGTGGGCGAGGACGTCGCGGCGCAGCGTCCCGGCGTAGACCGGCTCGACGTCGCCGGTGCCGTCCGGGCGCACGACGAGCACCCGCACCTCCGTGGCGGCCACCGCGACGGCGAGGGCCTCCTTGGCGGTGGCGAGGACGGTCGAGGCCACCGACGCCGCGTACAGGGCGTTCCGGTCGGTCTTGGTGCGCTTGCGCAGCGTCGGCTTGCCGCCGGGGGTGCGGTCGGCGCGGTGCTCGGGCGTCACGTCGAGGCCGCCGTACGTGACGGCGGCGGTGACGTACCGGGCGCCCGTCTCGGCCACGGTGCCGGCGTCGACGCAGGTGGAGTCGCTGGCGTTGTCGGCGAACGCCTCGTCGACAGCCTCGATCACCGTGTGCGGGTCGTGGTTGCGCAGGGCCTCCCAGTGCTGGTCGAGCTGCGACTGCTCCCACTGGACGCCGACGAGCTCGCCGGTGTGCCGACGCTCGGCCTCGCTGGGCGCCTGCTGCCCGGCCCAGGCCTTCGCCTGCCTCCGTTCGGCGCGCCGCCACAGTGGGACCCCGGAGATCGCCGTCCGGTACAGCTCCCGCCGCACCGCCTCGACCTCAGAGCGACCGGGCTGTGTCGGCGCGGGGAGGACCTGCCGGCTCGAGTCGGCGAAGGCGGCCCGGTGCAGGGTGACCAGGGACCGTTCGAGGGCGGCGACGTCGGCCACCTGCTGCGCGCGTTCGGCGGCGCGAGCCTGGGCCTGGAGCTGCGCCACCGTGGGCTGCCGGGGTCGCGACGCCGTGGCGGCGGGACGCGTCGACACGCTTCGGGACGTGCTGCGACGCGGACCGCCGAGGGTGGTGGACAGGGTGACCGGCCCGGCCCCGGTGGAGATGCGGGTACGGCCGGCGCCGACGTGCACCCGCGCGGCGCGCGGGCCGACACTGGCGCGCACGCCTCGGCTCGATGCACGCACGCGGACCCCCGGCGCGATCTTGAAGGAGACCCCGAGCCCCATCTACCGGTCCTTCCGTGCAGTGAGTGTGAGTGGCCGTTGGTGGTGGACGCGTGTCACGGCGCCCCTCAGGCCGATCGCCAGCGGGCGCGGATGTCGCCGGCCTTGAACGTGCACTGCATGAGCGTGCCCTTGGTGGTGTACCCGAACGCGCCCTCAGGCGAGCAGAACGCCCCCGGGTGGACGCCCTGGACCGGGGAGGGGCTCGCCGGCTGCGGCGCCGGCTTGGGAGCGGGCTTCGGAGCCGGTTGCGGTGCGGGCTTCGGGGCGGCCTTGGCGGTCGGCGTGGGCGAGGGCGCGGTGTAGACCGGGAACCCGCCGAGCCTGGCCACCGCCACGGAGGGCGGCGGCGTCTCGGCGCAGGTGGTGAGGACGCGCACCATGGCCGCGCGTTCGGCGGGCGTCACGGCCAGGCGGTACCTGGCCTTCACCGCGACCTGCCGCGCGACGTACGCGCATCGGTACCCGGTGGCCGGCGGCAGCCAGGTGGCCGTGTCCCCACTGCCCTTGGACTCGTTGGCGCTCGCCGAAACCGCGACGAGGTTGAGCGTGTCGTTGGCGAACGCCGTCCGCTCCGAGGAGGGCCACCGGGCGGCGCCCTTGACCCACGCGTCCGCGAGGGCGACCACGTGGTCGATCTGGATCGGGGAAGTGCCCGCCGTCCGCGAGTAGCTCAGGGTGGTCGCCGTGTACGGGTCCTGGAGGGTGCCGGTCATGACGGCGCAGCCGTTGGTCCCGGCCTTGAGCGTCACGGCTCGCAGGTCGCGGCGGAGCGTGTCGTTGCGCTGGTCGCAGCCGTTGCGGTCGGTGTCCGTCCACGCAGCACCGAACTCGGCGCGCGAGTAGCCGGTCATGGGTCCCCGCCCCTGGACCGTCAGCGTGCCGACGAGGGCCAGGGCAGAGCCAGGCTGGGCTGCCTGGATCGCGGCCTCGACGGGATCTGCTGGGGTGCTGGGGCTCGGCGTCGGGGCTTCGCTCGTCGCCGGGGACTCGGACGACTCCGTCGGGGTCGGCTCGGAAGTGTGGGCGGGTGGCGCCACGGAGGTCTGCACCGCCAGGGGTGCGGAGACCGGTGTCGTGGCAGGGGAGAGGGCAGAGCCGAGGAGCACGGCCGCGATGGCGCCCACGAGCGCCGCAGCACCCGATGCTCGACCCGGCAGGTGCGCCCAGCCGACGCGACCACGCACCAGGGCCACCAGCGCGACGACGAACGCGAACAGCCCCGCGAAGCCGAGCGCACCGCCGACACCGGAGGTCAGACCCAGCAGGGAGCAGACGGCGAGACCACCCCACCCCCACCAGGGCGCCCGACGCGATCGCTCGCGTCCGGCGTCGGCAACGCCGAGGGCCGGACGCGCGTCACTCGGCTGAATGCTGGGCGCGGTCGTGGCGGCACGGTCCGACCACGGCGGACGCAGGGGTGCCGCGCTGCCGTAGGTCAGGCCCACGGCCGGTGCGGCCAGAAGCGGCATCGCCGGTGAGGATGTCGGCGGCCCGACTGGCGCGTCGGGAACGGTCGTCCAGAACTGCCAGCCCGGCGGCGCGGGCGGCCAGGACGCGTCGGGCAGCCACCCCTTCGGTGGCACCCAACCGGGAACGGGTGCGGGCCATCCGGGAGGTGGGTTGAACACAACAGCCATGTGCAGTCAGCGGTCCCCTGCGTGAAATCGTGGCAGGCGCCAGCCGCCGCCGTCGGCACGCTACCCCTGCTCGATTCACCGAATTGCCCGAATCGAGAATCTCGCTCACCAAGCGCGCTTCCTGTCCTCGGTAGGACGTGGGAGGGAGCGCGACCGGCCGCCGGAGGCGGGCCACGACTCGCCGTCAGGCGGAGGCGGCGGTCTGGTCGCGGGCGTCGGAGGGGCGGCGTTCGCCGAGGCCGGCCATGCCCCACCGGACGGTCGCCGCGCCGAGGTGGCCGAGCGGGCGACCGACGAACTGCGCCACCGGGTCCGGAACCGGCAGCCCGAGCATCTGTCGCGCCCACCCCGGAAGCAGCGACACCCCGCCGGCCGCGAGCACTCCGTAGCCGGGTCGGGCCGTCCACGGCAGTGGCGGGTCGAGCAGCAGGAACCGCGCTGCCTCGCGCGCCGCGTCGGTGGCCTCGAGCTCGGGACGGTACGACGCGAGAACCGCGCGCAGCTCGGCGACCGAGGCGGGAGGCGTCGGTACCCCAAGACGCGCCGCGGGCACGCCCGCCTGGCGAACGTAGAGGT
>JAEWFB010000104.1 GCA_023389095.1 Actinomycetes bacterium | reverse complement strand
GGCGTCGAGCACGCCGTCGGCCAGGCCCGGTCCGGTGGGCTCGACGAGCAGCCCGGCGTCGCCGACGACCTCGGGCAGCGAGGACCGGTTCGCTGCCACCACGGGCACGCCCGCGGCCATGGCCTCGAGCGCGGGCAGCCCGAACCCTTCGACGAGGGAGGGCACGACGACGACCTCGGCCGCGGCGTACAGCCCTGGCACGTCCTCGGCCGGTAGGCGCCCGGTCAGGACGACGCCGGGAAGGTCTGCGAACAGCTGCGTGCGGCGCGGGTGCGGGGGCCCGGCGAGGACGAGCGACACGTCAGGGCGCGTCCGGTGCACGACGGGCCAGGCCTCGGCGAGGGCGGTGAGGTTCTTGCGTTCCGACGCCCCGCCCGCGGTGAGGACGAACGGGCCGGTGATGCCGAGGGACTCGAGGTGTCGGGGCGGCAGGGGTGGCGCGCCGAAGAACACGGCGTCGACCCCGTTCGGCACGACGTGCGGGTCGCGGATGCCGAGTGCCTCGACAGCCTCGGAGGCCGTGTACTCGGAGACGCAGACGACCGCGGCCGCCCGACGCAGCTCCTCCGCCGCCGCCCGGACGGGCGCCGACTCGTCGGCGAAGCGCCACGCGACCACGTCGTGCAGGGTCACGACCTCGACCGGCGCGGGCGGCAGCTCGAGGCTCATCCGGTGCACGAGTCCGGCGCCGCGGTGCACCACCCGGCCGACCGCGGCGCGGGGGCCGGCCGGCGCCTGCGCCAGCCAGCCCATCGGGAGCCGGACCGTACCGGGAAGCGGCGACCGGAGCGAGCGCGCGATGCTGCGCCGCACCTCCCACGTCTCCCCCGGTCCCGACAGCACGTCGAGCGCAGCCCGGGCGCGGGAGGCGACGTGGCCCTCGTAGGCCTGCGCGCCCATGGGTACGGCGGTGGCCGTCGTGGCGATGGTGAGGCGGGGCACGCGTCCTCCTCCGGGCGGTCAGCGAGGTCGGGTGTGGCTCGGCGCGAACGGCGGTGTCGGGCCGTGCCCGCATCGTAGGGTGAGAGCCGCCGCCCGGGTGGGGACCCGGGCCGTTCGACACCCGAGGAGGCGGCGTGACCGATGGCCGGCCCCGCGCCGCCGGCGCCGCACGCGCCGCCCGCGTCGCCCTCGTCGCGTCGTCCTACGATCCCTACGTCGGCGGCGTCGAGTCGCACGTGCGGCACGTGGCCCGGCAGCTGCGACGGCTCGGCACCGAGGTCGAGGTGTGGACGGTCGACCGGGGTGAGCACCTCGGCGAGCGCGTCCTCGACGGCGTCGTCGTGCGCCACCTGCCGACGCCGATGCCGGCGCGCAACGCCGGCTCCGTCGTTCGCTTCGCAGCGGGGGCGCCGGGCGCCTGGCGTCGCTGGCGCGCGGCCCAGCGCGACTTCGCCCCCGACGTGCTGCACGTCCAGTGCTTCGGTCCGAACGGGGCCTGGGCCCTGGCGCTCGCGCGTCGCACCGGCACCCCGCTCATCGTGTCGAGCCACGGCGAGACCGTCGCCGACGACCACGACGCGTTCGGCGGGTCGGCTCTCCTGCGCCGCGCGCTCACCCGCGCCATCGGCGAGGCCGCGGCGACGACCGGGTGCTCGGAGTCGGTGCTCGCAGACCTGAGGACGAGGTTCGGGCTGACGGCAGGGGTCGTCGTGCCGAACGGCGTCGACCTGGCCGCCTATCCCGTCGGCCCGGCCGGTCCCCCGCCCCTCGACGGCGATGCGGCCCCGGTCGTGCTGGGCGTCGGACGCCTGGAGCACCACAAGGGCTTCGACCTGCTCGTCGACGCCGTTGCCCGGCTGCGCACGGAGCGCGCCGACGCCGCCGCTCGGCTCGTGCTCGTCGGTGGCGGGTCGCAGGAGGAGCGCCTGCGGGAACGGGCGTCCCTGCTCGGCATCGGCGACCGGTTCGAGCTCACGGGCACCCTCGACGAGGCCGGCGTCGACGCGTGGTTGCGGCGCGCGGCGGTCGTCGTCGTGCCGAGCCGGGTCGAGGCGTTCGGGATCGTGGCCCTCGAGGCCTGGCGGGCCGGGACGCCGCTCGTCGCGACGAGCCTCGGCGGGCCGGCCGGCTTCGTCACCGAGGGCATGGACGGTCTCCTCGTCGACCCGACCGACGAGCGCGCCCTCGCCGATGCCATCGGTGCCCTGCTGCGCGACCCCGAGCGCGCGCGTCGCCTCGCCTCGGCCGGACTCGAGCGGGTCCGCGGCTACGACTGGTCCGACGTCGCCGCGGCGTACGCGGCCATCCACGCCGACGTCCTGCACGAGCCGAGCCACGCCACCACCTGACCGCGGCCGCTCACGCACTGCTCCCACCCCGGGAGCAGGTGGCGAGGCTGCGACCCCCACACCTCTTCGGCGACCCACCCCACCTCCCTCACGCACTGCTCCCACACCGGGAGCAGGTGGCGAGGGCGATGGCAGGGTCGGCGGGCAGGTCAGCGAGCCGGGGCTGAGCCGCCGAGGAGGAGGTCGAGCACCCGGGCGACCGGCCCTCGGACCCGGTCGGGCAGCACCCGGGCCACCGCGCCGCGGTCCTCGACCGTGAGGCCGGCGCCGAGGAGGCGCAGCACACCGACGCACCCCGCCAGGCCGAGCACCCCCGCGGCCACCGCGCGCCACAGAACCGGCCCGTCCACGGCGGCGCCGGCGAGATAGGCGCCGACCGCCGACACCGACCCGACGAGCAGCGGCAGGGCGTCGCGCGCCACCACGCGCAGCGGGAGGCCGAGGGTCCGCAGCTCGCGCACCGCGAGGATGCCGAGGCTCGTCAGGGCACCACCGGCGTTCGCGATGACCGCCCCCCACACCCCGAGCGACGGAACGAGCACGACGGCCAGCCCGAGGTCGACGACGAGCGCCACGGCGTAGGCCACGAGGATCGGGTGCCCGGACAGTCGCGCGGTGACGAACGCGTAGACCGGGCCTCCAGCCGTCGCGATGCCCGAGGTCACCGCGAGCGCCAGGACCACGGGCGAGGCGTCGGCGAACTGGTGGCCGTAGAGAACCGGCACGAGCAGCGCCAAGGGCGCCACCGCCGCCGCGTCGACGAGCGCGACGACCGACGCGCCACTGCGCACCACGCGTCGGAACGCCGGTGCGACCGCCGACTCGTCGACCTCCCGCAGTCCGGAGATCGCCGGGATGAGCGGCCCGACGATCGCCTGGGCCGGGGCGAAGGTGTGCACGGCCAGGCCGAACGACAGCGCGTAGATCCCGAGGGCCTCCGGGGACGCCAGCCAGCCGAGGACGAAGACCTCGCTGCGCGAGGACACCAGTCCACTGACGACGCCCGCGAGACCCATCGGCACCGCGAAACGCCAGAACCCGGAAGGCATGCCGCGCGGCAGCGCCGGTCGCAGCACCGCGGTGCGGTACTCGGGCGCGATCCGCGCGAGGCACAGGCCGACCGCCAGGCCCGTGACGACCAGGCGCGTGGCCCAGACGGCGTCCGGGGTGCGCACGACGAGCGCGACGACGACGACCGCGGCCTGGGTCAGCAGCGTCGTGACGAGGGTGATCTTCGCCCCGTCGGCGGTCTTGTTCTCGATGCCGAGGCTCGTCGCGCCGCCGTCGAGCGCCGAGGGCAGCACGACCCCGAAGAGCAGGGCCACGCCCATCGCCCAGGGCGGCACGTCGGCGGTGAGCAGCACGACGACGAGCAGCACCGGCATCGCCACGACGAGCCGGAAACCCTGCCACTGCGACAGCAGCCGCGCGACGTCGGCCGTGCGCCCACCCGCGTGCGCCTTGCTGCCGTACTGGATGACGGCGGTGGCGAACCCGGTGGTCAGCAGCCCCGAGACGAACTCCATGATCGCGGTGAGCAGGGCGAGCCGGCCGTAGTCCTCGGCCCCGAGGACGCGCGCCACGACGAGGTTGACGAGGAACGCGACGGGAATCGCGACGAACGTGTGCAGGACCGTCCAGGCCGCACCCCGTACGGCGCGCTCCTGGAGGTGGCCGGCACTCATCGCGGTCGGGTCGTCACCGACGTCACGGGCCGCGGCGGCATCGGGCACGAGCGCCGTGTCGTCGATCCCGGTCTCGTCACCGGGCGAGGAGGCCGGCATGAGCGGCAGTATGTCAGCCGGTCGACCCGTTGCGACCCGATCCGCCCGTTTCGACCCGCCTCGCGTCGTAGCCTCACAGCGTGCCACGACCCGTCCGCGTCGCCGTCCTCGACCACACCGCCGAGCCCGGCGGTGCCGAGCTGGCGCTCGTGCGCGTCCTCGAGAGCGTCGACGCGCGGCGCGTCACGCCGGTCGTCGTGCTCTTCGACGACGGCGCGCTCGCCGACATGGTGCGCAGGCTCGGCCACGAGGTGGTCGTCGTGCCGTTGGCCGAGGACGTCGCCGCCACCGACCGGTCGGCGGGCTCGGCGGCCGTGCTCCACCCGCGTCGGCTCGGCGCCGGTGCGGCGTTCCTGTGGCGCCTCCTGGCCACGCTGCGACGCCTCGACCTCGACGTCGTGCACACCACCTCCCTCAAGGCCGACCTCGCCGGCGTCCTCGCCGCTCCCCTGGCCCGACGGCCGCTGGTCTGGCACGTCCACGACCGGCTCGCCCCCGACTACCTGCCCGCGCGGACCGCCCGCGTCCTCCAGGCCCTGGCCCGACGCGTCCCGTACGCCGTCGTCGCCAACTCCGCGGCGACGGCAGCCACCCTGCCCGGCGCGAGACGCCTGTCCGTGGTGTACCCCGGGCTCGCCCCGGCGCAGGTGTCGCCGACACCGCGCACCCGCCAGCCCGACGGGCCGCCCGTCGTCGTCATGGTCGGCCGGGTCAGCCCGACCAAGGGCCAGCACGTCCTCGTCCGCGCCGCCCGACGCGTCGTCGACCAGCACCCCGGCACGCGCATCCGCATCGTCGGCGACCCCGCGTTCGGTGCCGAGGCTTACGCCGCGACCGTCCGCGACGAGGTTCGTGACCTCGGCCTCGACGGCTGTGTCGAGCTCGTCGGCTTCATGCCCGACCCGCGCGCCGAGCTCAGCCGGGCCAGCGTCGCCGTCCACGCCGCCACGGTGCCCGAGCCCTTCGGTCAAGTGGTCACCGAGGCCATGGCGGCCGGCGTACCCGTGGTGGCCACGCGCGGCGGCGGCGTGGGCGAGATCGTCCGCACGGGGCCGGCCGACTCGACCGGCCTGCTCGTCCCGCCCGGTGATCCCGACGCCCTCGCCGTCGCGGTCCTCGACGTCCTCGAGCACCCCGAGGCCGCCCTGGCCCGGGCCGCCCGCGCCCACGCCGACGTGACGCACCGCTTTCTCGCCGGCGCCTCGGCCGAGCAGCTGACGCGCGTGTGGGAGCAGGCTGCTTTGCGGTAAATGCCCGCAAGGAGCGATCCACCTCGTTAGCCTGATTTCGCCTGGTCCGTGAGGCGAGGGCATGCCGTGCCGGCTGACAGCCGCGCCCGCCCCGCACACATCCCAACGACCTCGGAGACGCCGATGACCAGGTCCCTGCCACCCCGGACCGTGACGCCGTGGTGAGCGAGCGTCCGGTCTTTCCCACGGGTCCCGGACCGGAGGAGCCGGCGACGACCGGGCGCGCCCGCCGACGGCCGCGCGTCGCCATCGCCCACGACTACCTGACGCAGCGCGGCGGCGCCGAGCGGGTCGTGCTCGCGCTGCACCGGGCCTTCCCCGAGGCCACCATCCACACGACGCTCTACAACGCCCGCACCACCTACCCCGAGTTCCAGGACGCGCACGTCGTCCTCTCCCCCATCGACCGGGTCCCGTTGCTGCGCAAGGACCACCGGTTCGCGCTGCCGGTGCTGCCGTGGGCGGTCTCGCGCCTTCCCATCGATGCCGACGTCGTCATCGCGTCCAGCTCCGGCTGGGCGCACGGCGTCCCGACCTCAGGGCGCAAGCTCGTGTACTGCCACGCGCCGGCCCGGTGGCTCTACCAGGCGGAGTCCTACCTCGGGGAGCCGTCCGCGCGGTCGGTTCGCGGCCTGGCCCTGCTCGCCCTCGGCGACCGGCTCCGGCGCTGGGACCGTGCGGCCGCGGCGACCGCGGACCGCTACCTCGTCAACTCCACCGTCGTGCGCGAGCGGATCCGTGAGGCCTACGGGCTCGAGGCCGACGTCGTGGCCCCGCCGTACGGGATCGACCCGGCCGGGCCCCGCGAGTCCGTGCCCGAGCTCGCCGGGTGGGAGGACGGCTACCTGCTCGTCGTGTCGCGCCTCATGCCGTACAAGAACGTCGACGTGGCCGTCGACGCCGTCCGCGGCCTGCCCGACCGGCTCGTCATCGTCGGTGACGGTCCACTGGCGTCGCGGCTGCGCGCCGACGCGCCCGAGAACGTCCGCCTCGTCAGCGGCCTCACCGATGCCCAGCTGCGTTGGACGTACCGACACGCGCGGTGCCTGCTCGCGCCCAGCTTCGAGGACTTCGGCCTGACCCCGCTCGAGGCGGCGGCCTTCGGCGTGCCGACCCTGGCACTGCACGGCGGTGGCTACCTCGACACCATCGACGAGTCCGTCAACGGCGTCTTCTTCTCGACGCCGACACCCGAGGCGATCCGGGACGCGATCGCCGAGGCGGGCGTGCGGCGGTGGGACGCCGACGCGGTGCGGGCCCACGCGTGGCAGTTCTCCGAGGCCCGGTTCCAGGCCCGGATGCGCGAGGAGGTCGACGACCTGCTCGCCCTCGACGTCAGGTGAGCGCTCGCAGCACGAGGACCCACGCCACGACCGGGGCGCCGACCGCGAGGATGATGGCGAGGACCCGCTGGGCGGCCGCATGGGCGTACACCTTGGCGAGGACGGCCGCGACCAGCCCCAACGCGAACACGCCGAGCGAGTAGGTCGCGAACTTCGCACTGAGCTCGACGATCTCGGGCGAGCGCGTGATGTTGGCGATCGTCGCCGCCTTGCCCGCCGGGCCCCACGGCGCCGGCAGCGGCACCTGGGCCAGCAGGATCAGTGCGATGCCGAGCAGGTCGGTGCGCCCGTGGCGCGGCCGGGCGGCGGCCGCGGCGCGACGGGTCGCCTCGCGTGAGGCCGGCGGGACGTACGGCGGCGGGGGGCGCAGTGCGCGTGGCAGCGTCCAGAGCAGCCCGGGCAGGCCGGTGAGCACCGCGAGGTAGGCGGCGTAGAGCTTCGGGCGGTAGTCCGAGGCGAAGCCGAAGACCGTGACGACGAACGGGGTGGCCTGCACGAGCAGCCACACGTACACGGCGAAGGCGAGGATGCCGAGAAGGACGACGGGGACGTCGGAGCGTCGACGCGTTCCGGCTCCGGGCATGCCGCACAGTGTAGGCAGCGACGGGCGCGTCCCCGAATGTGCGCGAACCGGACGACCCGTCCACCTACACTGACCGCGTGGAGACCACGCGCGACACCGCCGACGACCTGTTCGACCGCGACCGGGCCGACGGTGCCGCCCCAGCCGGCAGAGGGTCCGACGGCTCCGGCGGGTCCGACGGGTCCGACGGCGAGGGCGGTGGTCGACGTGGGCGCCGCAACGGCGACGACGGCAGCGGCCGTCGCGAGAAGCGCCGCAACCGCAAGGTGCTCGTCGCCGCGCTCGTGCTCCTGCTCGTGCCGGTACTCGCGGTCGGCGGTTACCTCGCGTGGCTCAACCACGTCGTCACCGACAACGTCAAGCAGTCACTCCTGCTGCCCGACGCGTCCGGCCCGGGCGCCCTGCCGACGCTCCCGGACGGCAGCATCGTCACGCAGCCGGCCGGCAACGGCACCAACTACCTCATCATCGGCAACGACGCCGGGCCCGACCGCGTCGGTGCCCGCTCCGACGTCATGGTGCTCGTGCACATCCCGGCCGACCACTCGCGCGTCACGCTGATCCACTTCCCGCGCGACCTCTACGTCTCGATCCCGGGCAAGGGCAAGAACAAGCTCAACGCCGCGTACGCGTTCGGTGGCGCGCCGCTGCTCGTGCGCACCATGCAGGACATGCTCGGCATCCGCGTCGACCACGTGGCGATGCTCGGCTTCGAGCAGTTCAAGAGCATGACCGACGCCGTGGGCGGGGTCGACGTCAACGTCGAGGAGCCCAGCAAGGACAACGGCTACGACTTCCGGGTCGGCACCATGCACATGACCGGCGACATGGCCCTCGCCTTCGTCCGCGAGCGCAAGCAGCTGTCCGAGGGCGACATCTCCCGCGGCCGCCGCCAGCTGGCCTTCATCAAGGCGCTCATGCTCAAGACGCTGAACAAGGACGTCCTGCTCAACCCGGTCAAGCTGAGCCAGTTCGCCGATGCCGCGACGAAGAACCTCACCGTCGACCAGCACCTCGACGTGGGCACGATGCGCTCGGAGGCCCTGGCGCTGCGCGACATCCGCGGCGGCGACATCCGGTTCATCACCGCTCCGTTCACCGGGTTCGGCACCAGCCCGCAGGGCGCGTCGATCGACATCGTCGACGAGGTCAAGATGAAGGACCTCGGCGAGGCCATCCGCAACGACGAGCTCAACGCCTACCAGGACTGACAGGCCGCCGGCCGTCGTCGCTCAGCGGGTCGCGGGCCGCAA
>JAEWFB010000077.1 GCA_023389095.1 Actinomycetes bacterium | reverse complement strand
AGCGGCAACGTGATGCACCGCAACGCGAGCTGGTACCGCGTACCCAAGTCCGACGACCGCAACGGCCTGTTCGCCATGTACGGGCGGCTGCCGTTCACCGACGGCGTCGGCATCCGGGTGCTGCCCGGCGTGGACCACGTCGCGTACTCCGACTGCGAGCGGCACCTCGTGGTGCACTACCCGTCGGGCGACGGGTGGACGTGGACGCGGCTCACCGCGGACGTGGGCGCGCCCAGGATGGCCCGCGGCAGCGCCCCGTCGCCGTTCTTCGCCCACGACGGTGTGCCGTCGTACGTCTACGCCGCAGACGGCGGCCACGTCCACCAGATCTGGTACGACCAGGGCCAGTGGTGGTGGGGTGACCTGACGCAGGACAGCGGCGGCCCGCCCGCCGTGCGGTACGGCCCGCACGCCTACCGCAACGGCGACACCCAGCGGGTCGTCTACAGCGCCACGGACGGCCGGACGATCCGGCTGTCCCAGGCGCCCGGGCAGGGCTGGGTCTGGCAGGACGTGTCGGTGGAGGGCGCGGTCGCGGCCGACGGCACGCCCTACGGGTACGTCGACGGCGTCACCGGCCTCGACGTGATCGTCTACCGGGACGCCGAGGAGCACCTGCGGATGCTGTGGGAGGGCCCCGAGGGCTGGGGGCAGATCTCGCTGACCTGGGCCACCCAGGCGGAGAATCCGCTACCGGTGACCATGATGCCGGTCTGGGGCGAACACCGCGCCGGCGAGCGGCACCGGGTGTTCGCCCTCGACCACCGGCAGGACATCCGGATGTACGCCGTCGGCGACGACGGCGCCTGGCACACCCGCTCGCTGACCGCGGAACTCGGCCTGCCCGAGTGCAGCGCGTCGGCGGTGCAGCGGCTGCCCGGCGTGGACGGCGCGCCCGACGGCTGGCTGCTGGTCTTCGCCGACTTCGACGGCGGCCTGTGGGAGCTGACCGGGGACGGTGACGCGTGGCAGGCCGAGCGGGTGCAGATCGACGGGATGCCGCCGGTGGGGCGCAGCGTGCTGTCGGTGTGGCTGGGCGGCGACCGGCTCCAGATCACCTACACGGCGACGAACGGCAACATCCAGTTGCTGTCCCGCTCTCTCGGCGACCACGACTGGCAGCGCACCAACCTGACCCGGGTGTCCGACGTGGTGTGAGCGGTTCCCGTGCTCAATCGGACAGCACGTGCCGGACGAGGTCCGGGCAGTGGGTCTTCCAGTTGAGCGCGGGTCCCTTCCTCATCAGGTCCAGGTTGAGCCGGCGGGCCGCCTTGACGATCTGCGGCCGGGTCAGCGCGTCGTACGCGTCGTCGACCGACCCGAACCGCAGCGCCAGCACGCCCGGCCGTACCCGGTAGTGCGCTCGGGCCGCGCCCATCGCGCGCAGCCGGAGCCGGGTGCGCAGCTGTGACCGAGCCGCGGCCTCGTCGACGTTCAGGCGGATGTGCAGATCCTGCGGCCGCCGCCGGTCGTGGCAGACGAACAGCGTCTCCAGCGAGTGCACGGAGACGGTGAACAGGCGCGGGAAGCTGGCGGAGTTGGTGCCCGGCAGCGCGGTCAGCGTCCAGAAGTCGCGCTCGGTCTGCTCCGGTACGGGCATCGTGAGGCGCAGGTACGCCCCGATCAGGCGGGCCATCCCGTCGGTGAATCGGGCGTCGGCGCGCAGCCGGTCGAACTGGTGGCGGGTCCGGCGGCGCAGGTCGGCGTCCCCCTCGCGGAGCGCGAGGGGGATCGGGCAGGGCTCGTGGCCGGCCAGCCAGCGTTCCTGCTCCGACGGGGGCAGGATCAGGTCCAGTTCGGCGGCGCCGAGCCGGCCGGCGGTGTGCACGACGTTGCGCAGCCGCACCCCGGCCGACTCCCGCCTGCGGATCTGCTCCCGCTCCTCGTCGTCGAGCCGGTCGCGGGGTACGCGCCGGAAGGCGATCTCGACGATGTCGTGCCACTTCTGGCGGTGCATGCCGAACCGGGCCACCACGTCGACGGCCTGCCCCACGTACCGCTCGCCGTCGGCGAAGGTCAGCTCGTAGATGCCGCACCGACCGCGTGACCTCGGCAGCAGGTGCGCTATCGAACCCACCCCGTCGACAGTCAGCCGGTCGACCTCCGCACGGTCCACAGTGCGCGATGATAGGCCTTGCTCCCGGACGTCAGGTCACTAGCCCGGTGCCGCCGCGAATCCCGAGGCGTCCGCCCGGGTCCGGTCTCCGTCCGGCGGTACGCCGAGCGCGGCCGACAGGTCCCGTGCGGCCCGCTCGACGCCACCGGCCGTGACCAGGGCGAACACGAACCGGTCCGGCCGCAGCACCACCAGGTCGGTGCCGTGCCGCCGCAGCCACCCGCCGAGCACCCCGTCGGTGTCCACCACGTCGACCCGGTCCGGACCGCCGGTCGCCGGAGGGCCGGCAAGCGGGTCCGGCAGGTCGGCGAGCGGCGTGCTGGACGGGTGGACCGCGACGAACCGCACCGGCAGCCCCGGTCGCCACGCGCCGAGCGGGTCGGCCACGCCGGCGCGACCGAGCACGGCGAAGCCGTCGCCGAGCACCTCGTCGAGCAGGCGCTCCCCGGGCGCGCCCGGGACGAGGACCCACGGCTGGGGGAACATGGTCCCGACCACGCCGTCGCGTCGCCCGCCGGCCATCAGGCCCCGCCGGTACGCCGGCACCGGCTTGAACTCGAACCGTTCCACGAACCGCCGTACCCGGGGGATCGTCTGGACCGCCCGCAGCGCGGCGTCGCGCATCCCGGCGGTGACCCGGTTACGGGCCAGGAAGACGCGTCCCAGCCGGACGCTCGTCTGCGCCATCTCCACCGTGTGCGGACGCCGCTCGGTCTCGTACGTGTCGAGCACGGCGGCCTCGGCGGCACCGGACAGCACCAGCGACAGCTTCCACGACAGGTTCGCCGCGTCGCGCAGGCCGCTGCACAGGCCCTGGCCCATGAACGGGGGCATCTGGTGGGCCGCGTCGCCGAGCAGGAACACCCGTCCCTCCCGCCACCGCTGCGCGACGAGGTGGTGGAAGGTGTAGACCACCGCCCGGGTGACGGCGAACCGATCCGGGTCCACGTACGGCGAGACGAGCGCGGCGATGGTCTCCGGCCGCCGCATCTCTTCCTCGGTTTCGCCCGGGCGCAGCATGAACTCCATCCGGTAGCTGCCGGCCGCGCCGGGGGACACGAAGGCCGGGCGCCGCCAGTCGCAGACGAACGTGGTGTCCGGCACCCGTACCGCATTGGGCGGCACGTCGCCGGAGACGGCCAGCCACGGCTCGGCGTAGCTCGCCCCGGACAGCGGGATCCGGACGGCGGCGCGGGTGGCACTGCGGGCGCCGTCGCAGCCGAGCACGTATCGGGCGCGGACCGCCCGCCGCTGCCCGGTGGCCACGTCGGACAGCAGCACCGTCACGCCGTCTTCGTCCTGGGTGAGGCCGACCAGCTCGGTGCCGAGCGCGAGCCGGACGTGCGGGAAGCGGTCCAGCCCGGCGCGCAGCGTGTGTTCCAGTCGCGGCTGGTCGAAGAAGCGCAGCGGCGCGTGCCCGTACCCGAAGTCCGTCTCGGACAGCTTCATCCGGGCGAAGACCCGGCCCGCGCCGTTGACGTACTCGACGAGCGGCGGCGCGATCGTCTCGTCGCGTATCTCGTCGAGCAGGCCGGCCTGCTGGTAGATGCGCATCGCCTCGTCGTCGCAGGAGAAGGCCCGCGGCTGGCCGTGCGGCGTGGCGCTGCGCTCCACGACCAGCGTGGTGACGCCGCGGGCGCCGAGCAGGTCGGCGGTGAGCGCGCCCACCGGCCCGCAGCCGATGACGGCGACCTCGACCTCCTCGATCTCCTGGTGAGCCGGCGGCTGAACTGTTTCCATCGTGGTGCCCCTTCGGAACGTGGTCCGGGACGGTTCTCCGCCGTCCGGCACCGGTCAGGGCACCAGTCCGCTGTGGAAGGGGCGTGGAGACGGCGTGGAGGCGGGCCTCCACACCGGTCAGAAGGTGGCGAATCGGGGCAGCAGCAGGCCCGCGCCCTGGTCGGCGGCTATCCGCGCGCCGAGGTCCCACTCGGCGCGGTCGCGCCGGGCCGCGCCGCGGATCCGGTGCAGCTCCGCGACGAAGACGCGCTCGCCGACCCGGTCCGCCACCGCCAGCGCCTCACCGGCCAGCGTCGCCGCGGTCTCCGGACGACCGGCGGTCAGGTACGCCTCGGCCATCGCGGACAGCGTGATGGTCCGGGTGGACCGCAGTCCGGGCCGGTAGAAATCGTCGGCGGCGGCGCGACAGTGGCGTCGCGGATCTCGTGAGCAGGCCGGCCTGCTGGTAGATGCGCATCGCCTCGTCGTCGCAGGAGAAGGCCCGCGGCTGGCCGTGCGCCGTCGCGCTGCGCTCCACGACGAGCGT
>JAEWFB010000646.1 GCA_023389095.1 Actinomycetes bacterium | reverse complement strand
GCGCTCTCGGCGTTCTTCACCCCGCGGTTCGTCACGTGGTTCGGCTACACGATGACGCACGTGATCCTCGCCGCCGCGCTCGTCGTCGTCGCGGCCATCTGCTGGTTCGGCATGCGCAACTCCCCGGCCTGGGCGCCGAACACCGACCCGGTCGTGCCGAAGCTCGCGGCCGCGGCGCGCCTGCCCATCACGTGGCAGATGTCGTTCCTCTACGCCGTCGTCTTCGGCGGGTTCGTCGCCTTCTCCACCTACCTGCCCACCTACCTCAAGGACGTCTACTCCTTCGACCTCACGGCCGCCGGCACCCGCACGGCGGGCTTCGCGATCGCCGCCGTCGTCGCACGCCCCCTCGGCGGCATCCTCAGCGACCGCATCGGCCCCCGGTCGGTGCTCGGCATCTCGCTGGCCGGCACGGCCGTCATGGCCGTCGTCCTGTCCTTCCGACCGCCGCTCGAGGTGTCGGCCGGGATCTCCTTCGTCGCGATGGCCTTCTTCCTCGGGCTCGGCACCGGCGGCGTCTTCGCCTGGGTCGCCCAAGCGGCACCCCCGGCGCGCGTCGGCAGTGTCACGGGCCTCGTCGGCGCGGCCGGAGGGCTCGGCGGCTACTTCCCGCCGCTGGTCCTCGGTGCGACGTACGAGAAGCTGCTGCCCGCGTACGGGGTCGGGCTGCTCCTGCTGACGCTCGTGGCGCTCGGCGCCTTCGCCTTCTCCCAGCTCGGCATCCACGACCGGGGCCGCCACGCCTGAGTGCGCGCACCCACGCCACGAATCCGCAACACACCGAGTAGTTGCCAAGGCCGGATGGAATAACCCGCACGGGTTGGCAACTGCTCGGTGTGTTGCCGGACAGGGCGGACCGTGACCGCGGTGTCGGAACCGGGTACGGGAGCGCGACGGCCTGCCACCGTCTCCCAGCGGACGTCCAGACTCCTTTCCGAGACTGGGCTGACGCCACACCTCGAGACCCGGGGCACCGATCGCCGGCGGACCACGAGCGGACGAGGAGCCGAACCGTGACCCAGTTCTTCGACACGGCCATGCAGCAGATCCTGCAGGCCCCGACCTGGCTCGTGCTGCTCGTCGTCGGGCTCGTCGTGTTCGCGGAGGACGCCCTCTTCGTCGGCTTCGTCATCCCGGGCGAGACGGTCGCCGTCCTCGGCGGCGTGGCCGCCTCCCTCGGGCACGTGCCCTACGCGGCCGTGCTCGTCGTCGTCGTCGTCGCGGCGATCCTCGGCGACAGCGTCGGCTTCGAGGTCGGCCGCCACCTCGGCGGACGCGTGCTGAAGCTGCGGGCCTTCGACCGGCACCGCGACCGCATCGGCCAGGCGCAGGACTTCCTCGGCCGGCGCGGCGGCATCGCCGTGTTCCTCGGGCGCTGGACGGCCTTCCTGCGGGCCGTGATGCCGGCGCTCGCCGGGATGTCACGGATGCACTACCCGACGTTCCTGCGGTGGAACGCCGCCGGCGGCATCGCGTGGGGCACCACCGTGGTGACGATCGGCTACGTGGCCGGGCAGTCGTACGCCAAGGTGGAGGCCTACGTCGGACGCGGTGCGGCGATCGTCGTCGTGGCCCTCGTCGTCGTGGCCGTCGTCGTGTGGCAGGTGCGCCGCCACCGGGCGGAGCGGTCCTCGGGTTCCGAGCCGCACGAGGACGTGGCCGCCGCCGTCCACGACGCCGAGCGCACCTGACGCGTCCCACCCGATCCAGGCAGCCATCCGTCCGGGCGACAGCCCGTTGCTCCGACCGGCGACCGGACGGATCGCTCTCTCGACCCTGGGAATGGAGCGAGGGCCGGGTGGGGCGAAGCTGCGGGCTCGGTCAGACGTGCTCGGTGGCGAGGCGGATGCCGAAGCCGAGCATCGCGGTGCCGGTGAGCGCGTCGACCGCGCGGCGGACCCGGCGGCGCTGCAGGAGGCGTCGGGCGCGATGGGCCCCGACCGTGACGAGCGCGAGGTACCCGGCCGAGACCACGGCGTGGACGAGTGCGAGCGGGACGGCCTGCATCGCCGAGCCGCCCGCAGGCAGGAACTGCGGCAGGACGGCGAGGTAGAAGGCGAGCACCTTGGGGTTGGTGATGTTCGACGTGAAGCCCTGGCGCCAGCCGAGCCAGGCCTGGCGCGCGCCGCTGGGGCGTGGCGCGTCGGGGTCGGCCACTGCGTAGCGACCGGCGACCGCGGCGCGCAGGGCCTGCACCGCGAGGAACAGCAGGTAGGCGACGCCGACCCACTTGACCGTCGTGAACACGGGCCGGCTGGCCACGACGAGCGCGCCCACGCCGAGGGCCACCGCGACGCCCTGGACGGCGTTCGAGGTGGTGACGCCGGCCGCGGTCCAGAGTCCGCGGCGCCGACCGCCGACGAGGGCGCCGCGCAGCACGACGGCGAAGTCAGGCCCAGGCACGAGCGTGACGACGACGGCGAAGAGGGTGAACGCCCAGACGCTCTGCCATGTCATGAGCAAAGTGTGGCATCACTCCTGACACGACGCTCCTCTTTCCCGAAGCGCGGACGCGTCGCGCCCGGCCCGACGCCGGTGTCGGCGTCGGGCCGGGTGTGCGACCGGGGCGCGGGTCAGCGCACCGCCTGCGGCGGCACGATGCGCGTCCCGCCGAAACCGACGACGGTGTCCGACTCGTCGGTGACGACCAGGGTGTCCTCGCCGTAGGCCGTGGTCGGGACGATGAGGTCCGCGGTTCCGGCCTGCGTCGGGAACACCCAGCCGAGCCGCGTCCCCGAACGGTCGAGGTGCAGGTAGTACCAGTGGCCGTACTCGAGCCCGTGCACGGTCAGGCGCCCGCCCGGCGCGTAGGCAGGCTCGAGCTCGAGGTCCACCCCGGACGCCTGTCCGGCGAACTTCTCACGCGCGAAGGACGGCTCACGCGTCGGGCGCGGTGGCTGGACGGTCAGTCGCAGCGTCTGCGCCGGCACCTGCGTCGTGACGACCTTCTCGCCGTTGCGCGCCGAGGCGGTGAAGCCCGCCACGGTCACCGTCCCGGCCGCGACGTCCGCGGCGGTGAGCGTCACGGTCTGGGTCGCGCTGCTCGAAGCGCCGAGGCCGAGGGTCGAGCCGACGAGCGCGGCGCCGTCCGCCCGGACGTCGGTGAGGCTGACGTTGCCGGCGTTGCCGACCGTGCGCACCACCTCGATCCGGTCCCCGGCCCCGGCGTACCCGTCGCCGTCCACGTCGACCCACGTGGGCGTCACCGTCCCGGCGAGGGCCGGCCGGCGGACCCGCACGTCGACCTCGCCCCCGTCGACGTCGTAGCCGACCGTGGCCTTGCCGGACGCGGTCGCCGTCCAGGTCGAGGTCGCCCGGAAGAAGCCGGCATCGGCCTCGTCCTGGGTGACGGCGTGCCGCGGGGTCGAGCACGTGTACGACGCGCCGGCCGCGAGGTTGGTCCAGCGGCAGTTCCCGGGCCCCGGGGGCACGAGCGGGGCGAACGCACCCGTCGTCGGGGCTACCGTCTCGACGAACGGGGAGGTGTTGGCGACGGCGAAGCGGTACGTCACCTCGTCGCCCGCGGCGTACGGCTGGGTCGCGAGATCCCTTGCACCGTCGTCCCTCTCGCCCGTGACCGACGCCGACAGCGGGACGGTCGCCGGGTCGCGGAGGAAGACCGGCGAGCCCGTGAAGGACACGTCCTTGGTGACGCTCGGGTCGCTCGCGGCCGTGACGGTGAACGACGCGGTCGGGGTGAACCAGCCCCGACCGACGTCCGCCGCGTCCAGGGTGTGCGAGGGGGTGCACGTGTACCGCTGTCCGGCGGCGAGCGTCAGGTAGCGGCAGTTCGGGGTCGCGGGCGGTGCGAAGCCCGACTCGAGATTGCTCGTCCTCGGCACGGACGCCGCGGTGACGTTGCCGGTCGAGGTGACCGTCAGCGTGTAGCCGAGACGCTCGCCGGCCGCGTACGGGTTCGCGACCACGTCACGCGTCGGGGCGGCACCGCTGACGGTCAGGCCGACCTGGGCCGCGCCCTGCGGGGTGACGACGACGTCGCGGTGCGACGTGCGCCCGTCCCCGAGCGTGAAGACGGTGTCGATGCGCTGTGCCGCGGTGGCGGTCGAGGGGACCGTGAGCGGCACGTCGACGGTGACCGACGCGCCGGGCGCGACGTCGGGGACGGCGACCGTGCCGGCGCTCCAACCGGTCGGTGCCGCCATGCTGACCGACCCTCCGGAGAGCGTTGTCGCCTCCTGGTTCGCCACGGTGACGGGCACGGACGTCGTCGACCCGGCCCGGACCGTGCGGTCGGCGGCCGTGAGGGGTGCGCAGACGTAGCCGAGCCACGCGTCGTCGAACCGGGCGAGCTCCAGGTCATTGGTGTAGCCGGCCTCGTAGAACACGCCGATCTGGCCGTCGGCCAGACGGGTTGCCGTCGAGTAGGCGGAGAAGCCGCTGCGCACGAGCCTCCGTCCGGGCCAGGTGACGCCGTCGTCGCACGACACCCGGGCCGTGACGTCGACGCGGTCGGACTGGCTCGCCGAGTTGGTGAAGAGCAGCGTGCGCGCGTCTGCGGTGCCCGTGTCGGCGTCGGGGAACAGCCGGGTGATCGAACCGTTGTTCGTCGGGTCGATGAGCTGGCGGTCTAGGGTGACCGGGCCGTAGGTGGCTCCGCCGTCCGTGGAGATCGCGACCTTGCGGAACTTCGATCCCGCGCTGTCGCGGCTGTTGAGCATGACCCGCCCGTCGGACAGCTCGACGACCTTGTTCTCGTCCATCCCAGTGCCGACCGGGGCGCCCTTGACCCACGTGGCGCCGTGGTCGTCGGAGTAGACGCTCCAGGCCTGGAAGGCCTCGGAACCGTCGGCCTGGCGCACGTAGCCGGAGTACTGCTGCACGAGGCGGCCGGCGTGGGCCCCGTGGCGCAGCTGGATGCCCTCGCCGGACGAGGCGAACATCGAGCGGACGTCGCCGGGCTGCGGGTTCGTGGAGCTCGCCCCCGGCTTGACCACCGCGGTGATGAGCCGCGGCGTGGACCAGCTCAGCCCGCCGTCGCCCGACTCGACCACGGCGGCGCTGATGACGTTGCGGTCGGCGTCGTCGTTGCCGTAGTGGCTCCCGCCGAAGCCCTGGTCCTTGGAGAAGACGAAGAAGGCGAAGACCTTCCCCGCCTGCGCGTCGACGACGTAGCTCGGGTCGCTGTAGCCGTACTTCGGCCCCGACGCGTCGGCGACGTGGCCGGCGGCGATCGTCGTCATCGGCCCCCACGTTCGGCCGTTGTCGGTGCTGCGTCGCTGGACGATCGAGTTGGGGTTCGGCGCGTCGGCCGAGCTGCCGGGGCGGGCGTCCCACGCGGCGAGCACGACACCGCCGCCGAGGTGGGCGAGGGCCGGGATGCGGTAGAACCATCCCGCCGCGGTGCGGTCGGCGGCGAGGTTCTGCTCGGCGAACGTGCCGGGCGGGTCGGTCGGGCCCGCGGGGGCTGCGACCGGTTGCGCGGATGCGGCGCCGGCACCGGGGGCGACGACCGTGAGCCCCACGACGAGGAGGGCGGCGAGCCCCGCCACGGCGGCGCGCCGACGGCCCGGGGGCCTCGGGGACGAGATGGGCGATGGAGTCTGCGCGGGCGTGGACGCGCGTCGTCGAGCGTGGTGCACGGTACCTCCGGACATGACGGGATCACCCGGCGACGGTCGCCGGGATGGGTGGGTTCGATTGCGGGAGAGACGGTTCAGCCGACGAGGGACCGGGCGAACCACGAGGTGATGGTCGTGGGGTGGGTGATCGCCGTGCCGACGACGACGCTGTGGGCGCCGGCGTCGAGGGCGGCGCGGGCCTGCTCCGGCGTGTGCACCCGGCCCTCGGCGACGACCGGGACCGCGAGGCGCGCCGCGAGGACCGCGACGAGCCGCAGGTCGGGCCCGTCACCGGCCACGGTGTCCGGGGTGTAGCCGGAGAGCGTCGTGCCGACGACGTCGGCACCCGCCTCGGCGGCGGCGAGGCCGTCCTCGAGGGTCGCGCAGTCGGCCATGACGAGGGCACCTTCCGCGTGCACGGCCGCGACCGTGTCGGCGAGGCTCGAGCCGTCGGGCCGCGGGCGGCGCGTGCCGTCGACGGCGACGACGGAGCAGCCCGTGCGCGCCACCTCGACGGCGTGGTGCACCGTCGGCGTGATGAAGACACCCTCGTGCCCGACCTTCCAGAGGCCGATGACCGGCACGTCGACGTGCCCGTGCACGGCGCGCAGGTCGTCGAGCCCCTGGAGGCGCAGCCCGGCCGCTCCCCCGGCCACGCAGGCCTCGGCGACCCGGCGCATCGTGTCGGTGTGGCGCATCGGCTCTCCCGGGTAGGCCTGGCACGACACGACGAGCCGACCGCGGAGGGTGTCGAGAACGGTCACGGGAGGTCCTCCCAGACGAGTCGGGCGGCGCCGACGAGGGCGGCGTCGGCGGCGAGGAGCGCGCGCCGGACCGGCAGGTCGCGCAGCGGTGGGAGCAGCTCGGCCCGCAGGGCGGTCTCCACGGCGGCCCACCACCTCGCCCCGGCTCCGACCACCCCTCCCCCGACGATGACGGCATCCGGGTCGAGGAGGTTGGCCGCGCCCCCGACGACGCGGCCCAGGGCGCGTGCGCCGAGCTCGATCGACGCCGTGGCCCCGGCGTCGCCGTCTGCCGCCCGGCGTGTGAGCGTCCGGAGGTCGCCGGCGGGCTCGGCGGCGTGCGCGTCGTGGTGACGCACGATGGCCGGGCCCGCGG
>JAEWFB010000622.1 GCA_023389095.1 Actinomycetes bacterium | reverse complement strand
GGCCCAGCGGGCTCTCGAGGTCGTCGCCCTGGCCGGTGCGCGGGTCGGCACCGACCTCGTCGAGGAGCTCGTTCGCGACGGCCTGTCCGCGCTCGACGAGCCCCTGTCGCGAGGGCTGCTCGTGCTGTCGGGCACCGAGCTGACGTTCCGGCACGAGCTCGGCCGCCTCGCCGTGGTCGGCGACGTGCCGGCCGGGCGGAGGATCCACGTGCACCGCCGGCTCCTCGAGGCGTTCCTGCGCCGTGGTGCCGAGCCGGAGGTGCTCGTGCACCACGCCGACGCGTGCGGCGACAGCGAGCGCGTCGTCGAGTTCGCGCCCGTCGCGGCCGAGCGCGCCGGCGCGCTCGGGGCCCACCGCGAGGCGGTCGAGCAGTACCGGCGCGCCCTCGCGCACGCCGACGCCCTCCCGGCCGGACGCGTCAGCGACGCCACACGCGCGGACCTGCTGTGGGCGCTGGGCTACGAGCTGTACCTCACCGATCGCATCGAGGCCGCGATCGCAGCGGTGGATGCCGCGCGCGCGATCTGGGACACCGCCGGCGAGGAGGTGCGCGTCGGCGACGCGTGGCGCTGCCTGTCACGGCTCTCGTGGTTCGCCGGGCGCAACGACGACGCGGAGTCGCAGGCACGCACCGCGGTCGACGTGCTCGCCGGGCACCCCGGCGTCGAGCTCGCCCTCGCCTACAGCAACACGACCCAGCTGCGGATGCTCTCGAGCGACGTCACCGGCACCCGCGAGTGGGGCGCACGCACCCTCGACCTCGTCGAGCGACTGCCCGACGGGCCGAAGCGCACCGAGGTCCGCGTGCACGCGCTCAACAACCTCGGAACCATCGAGGTCACCGTCGGCGAGGTCGAGGCCGGCACCCAGCTGCTCACCGCGAGCCTCGACGGCGCCCGCGCCGCCGACCTGCACGAGCACGCGGCGCGCGCGTACTGCAACCTGGCGTCGTCGGCGGTGCTGCAGCGTCGGCACGACGACGCGCGGCGGTGGCTCGACGAGGGCATCGACTACTGCGCCGACCGCGACCTCGACTCGTGGACGCTCTACCTGCTCGGGTGGCGGTCGCGGCTCGGACTGGACCGGGGCGAGCACGTGGCCGCCCGGCGCGACGCCGACGCCGTCGGTCGGGGTGAGGTGGCGGCGGTCGGTGCCCTCGAGCCGCTCCTCACGCTGGCGCAGCTTCGCGCCCGACGCGGCGAGCCGGGATGGGAACCGCTCCTCGAGCGCGCGGCGGGCCTGGCAGATGGGATGCGAGAGATCCAGCGCGTCGCACCCGTCGTCGCCGCGCAAACCGAGTTCGCTTGGCTCGCAGGCGAACCCGAGCGTGCGCGTCAGCTGGCTCTCGCCGCATGGCCGCTGGCGCGCGACGCGGACTGCGCGTGGAACCGGGGTGCCGTCGCGCGGTGGCTGCTGCCCGCCGACGTCGCCGACCTGGGCGGTGGCAGTGACGGGGCGGCTCCCCGACCCGTCGCGGCACCGCCCTACGCGGCCGAGCACGAGGGGCGCTGGCGCGAGGCGGCCGACCTGTGGGCGGGGCTGCACTCCCCCTTCGACCAGGGTCTGGCGCTGGCCCGCAGCGGCGACCGTGACCTCATGACGACAGCCGTCGGGGTCTTCGAGGGGATCGGCGCCGACGCCGCGGCGTCCCGCGCCCGCACCGACCTCCGGGCCCGCGGCTGGCCGGCCCCGCGCGCCTCCCGTGAGAGCACGCGTCGCCACCCCGCGGGCCTGACGGCGCGCGAGAGCGAGGTGCTCGCCCTGCTCACGGAGGGGCTCACCGACGCGGCCATCGCCGAGCGGCTCGTCATCTCGCGGCGCACGGCCGAGCACCACGTCGCCTCGATCCTGGCCAAGGTCGGGGTCGGCAGCCGACGCGACCTCGCCAACCTGGGTGGAGCCGCGGAGGGGAATGGGTAGGCGCCACCCATGACGCGCGGGGTGGCCGTGGCGACGCTGGAGTGATCAGCGAACTGCACAGCAGTCACTCCACGAAAGGACGAGCGATGCCGCTCTTCATGGACATCCACACCCTCGGCGACGGCGTCACGATGTCGGACGTCGCCAAGGCCCACGAGGCCGACCTCGCCACGCAGGGCCCGCACGGCGTCAGCTACCTGCGCTACTGGGTCGACGAGGACCGGGGCCAGATCTTCTGCCTCGTCGAGGCGCCGGACGCCGAGTCCGCGAACACCGTGCACCGTGAGGCGCACGGTCTCGTCGCCGACTCGATCTACCAGGTGCAGGAAGGCGCCTGACGCGTCGGGTCATGGATCGCACTTCGGGTGCCGTCGACGACAGTCGACGGCACCCGGCGTGCGTCGTGCGCGCAGATCTCCCGTTCGGGCCACGAACCGGGCACGATCGACCTAGGTTGTCCCCGGACAGGGGACGGGGGCGGCATGGCCGAGGGTGGATCGGCGCAGGAACAGGCTGCGCAGCTGCGCGCGCGAGCGGCAGAGGCACGACAGAAGGCGGAGTCGCTCGATGAGCAGGCCCGACGGTGGGAGGCGGGTGCCACCGGCGAACGGCTCGTCGCGGTGGACCTCGCCCGGCTGCCACACCCCTGGACCTGCCTCCACGACCGACTGCTCCGACCCGGCCGATCGCGGGTCAACCTAGACCACGTCGTGATGGGACCGGCCGGCGTCTTTCTCATCGACACCAAGAACTGGTCCGGCGGGGTGTCGGAGTACGACGGGACCCTCTGGCAGCACACGGGCTCCTCGCGCTCGCAGCGCGCATCCGTCGAGCAGGTCGGGCGGGCTGCCGGCGAGATGGAGCGGGCACTGGGGACTCCCGTCGTCCCGGTCATCGCGCTCGCGGGTTCGTCCACCGCGTCGTTCGAACCGCGACGCGTCGGAGGCATCGACGTCGTACCCCTGCCCCGCCTGCGGCCCTGGCTCGTGGGCCAGGCCGGCGATCTCTCCGCCGACCGGATCGAGCTGATGCGGCGACGCATCGACCACACCTTTCCACCGGCCAGCGCCCCAGCCGAACCGACGGGTGAGCCAGCGCACGACCTCAGTGTCGACGACGCCCTCGACACCGGCACCCAAGGGGTCGTACCCGAGCGCGCGGTTGCCACCCGTTCGCGACGCC
>JAEWFB010000603.1 GCA_023389095.1 Actinomycetes bacterium | reverse complement strand
GCCGCCCCCGCGCCGTCCCCCGTGCTCAGCCCGCGGGGTCGACGACCGGCGCGGGGGCGGGCACGGCGAGCTCGACGACCTCGGCGTTCGGCAGCCCGGCCAGGCTCGACCCGTCGAGGAGCAGCTTGGCACCACGCACCCCGGCCCCCACGACGACCGGGCCGGCCGCCACGACGCCCGCGTCGACGAGCACCGGCCAGTCCGACGGCAGTCCCACGGGCGTGATCCCGCCCTGCTGCATCCCGGTCAGCGACTCGGCGACGGCCTGGTCGGCGAACGAGATCTTGCGCGCCCCCAGGTGCTTGCGCACGACCCGGTTGATGTCGGCCCGGTCGGTGGCGAGCACCATGACCGCGGCCAGCGTCGTGACCTCGCCCCGGCGGGCCTCCACGACGACGCAGTTGGCCGACGCCTCGGGCGCGACGTCGTAGGCCGCGCAGAAGGCCGCCGTGTCGGCCAGGGACGCGTCGATCGGGGCCACCCGGGCCTCCGGGACGAGCGTCAGGGCGGCGGCCACGGAGGGGGCCAGCAGGTCGGGCCGCTCCTCCGCCGGGACCCAGTCGAGGTTTCCGTGCGCAGATGGCATGGCCCCACCGTAGTTGCGCCCGCGGTCAGCGCGGGAGGAGGCTCGCGACGACGGTCGCGGCGGGCACCGGACGCGCCCTGCGCCAGCCCGTGCCGGCCCAGAGGGCGAGGTGGTCGGGCCGGTCGGCCGCCGCCGAGGCCCGACGCAGGGGCACCGTGACGTGGTGCACCTCGGGATACGCCGCCGGTGCGGCGTCGGAGTGCTCGCGCACGAAGTCGGTCTCGAGCGAGCGTGCCAGGCGCCCCGAGAACGCCCGCGTCACGCGGGTCGTCGTGAACGACGGGTCGGCGAGTGCCCGGCGGTAGGCCAGGCCGGTGCCCGCCTCCGGCGTCAGCAGCAGGGCCGTGCCGACCTGCACCGCCGCCGCGCCGGCCGCGATGAGCTCGGCGACGCGGTCGGCGTCGGCGATGCCGCCGGCCGCCACGACCGGCACGTCGGCGAGTCCCGCCACCTGTTGCACGACGTCGACGAGGTCGGACTCGTCGGGCGTGCACTCCGGGTCGAGCGTGCCCCGGTGGCCGCCGCCTTCATGGCCCTGGACGACGAGGCCGTCGACGCCGGCGTCGAGGGCATCGCGCGCCTCCCCCACGTCGGTGACGGTCGCGACGGTGAGCGAGCCCGCGCGGCGCAGCGCACCGAGCACCGCGGCGTCGGGCAGCCCGAAGGTGAAGGACACGACGGGCACCCGTTCGCGGACGAGGAGGTCGACCTTGCGGTCCCAGTCGTCGGTGTCGCCGGGCTCCGGGACCGGCAGGTCGACGCCGAGGGCCTCGGCCTCGGGGAGCAGCCGCTCCCGGTAGGCGGCCACCGCGGTGTTCCGTCGTGCCCCGTCCAGCCCCGGTGACACCGGGCGCGTGCTGGCCGACTCCGGCACGAAGAGGTTGACGCCGAACGGCCGGTCGGTGGCGTCCCAGACGTCGGCGAGCTGGCGGGCCAGCTGGTCGACGCCGAGGTAGCCGCCGGCGAGGAAGCCGAGCCCACCCGCGTCGCTGACCGCCGCCGCGAGGTCGGGCGTGGAGGGGCCTCCCGCCATCGGGGCCCCGACGACCGGGACCTCGAGCAGGGCCCGCAGCATTGACGCACGTGGTGAGTCGGCCATGCCCCGACGCTACCGCCGGGGCCGGGCGACGTCACCGCGAGCGGGTCCTCCCCACATTGCCGCCCTGGTCGGCGAAGGGGGTGCGTCGGGGGTGCGTCGGGGGTTCGTCACGGGTGGGTCGGCGCTCCCTCACCGGGGGCGGACGACGCGCCCCTCGTCCCACACCGGCTCGTCGGACTCGTACACCCGGCCGTCCTGGCCGAAGACGAGGTAGCGGTCGAAGCCTCGGGCGAACCACCGGTCGTGCGTCACCGCGACGACGGTCCCGTCGAACCGGTCGAGCCCGTCCTCGAGGGCCTCGGCGGACTGCAGGTCGAGGTTGTCGGTGGGCTCGTCGAGCAGCAGCAGGGTCGCGCCCGAGAGCTCGAGCAGCAGGATCTGGAACCGCGCCTGCTGGCCGCCGGAGAGCGACTCGAACCGCTGCTCGCCGCTGCGGGCCAGGTTGTACCGGTCGAGCGCGCGGGCGGCCTCCTCGCGGGGCTTGCCCTGACGGTGCTCGTCGCCGCGGTGCAGGATCTCGAGCAGCGTGCGCCCCACGAGCGTCGGGTGCTGGTGGGTCTGGGCGAACCAGCCGGGCCGCACGCGCGACCCGAGCCGCACGACGCCGTCGTGGGCGACCGGCTCGGGGCGGATGTCACCGACGGGCTGGTGCTCGCGCTCCGGGTCGGTGCCGCCGGAGGCGAGCAGCCGCAGGAAGTGCGACTTGCCCGACCCGTTGCTGCCGAGGATGGCCACCCGCTCGCCGTACCAGACCTCGAGGTCGAACGGTTTCATGAGCCCGGTCAGCTCGAGTCGCTCGGCGACGACGGCCCGCTTGGCCGTGCGACCGCCGGTCAGACGCATCTTGACGTGCTGCGTCATCGGCGTCGCCTCGGGCGGGCCCGCCTCCTCGAACTTGGCCAGGCGCGTCTGGGCCGCCTGGTAGCGCGAGGCGAGGCCGTCGTTGTACGCGGCCTTCGTCTTGTACATGAGCACGAGCGCCTTGAGCTTGGCGTGCTCCTCGTCCCAGCGCCGGCGCAGCTCCTCGAGCCGGGCGTTGCGGTCCTCGCGGGCCTGGGCGTACGTCGCGAAGCGGCCGGGGTGCACCCAGAGCGTCGCGCCCGCGGCCCCCGGCTCGAGCGTCGCGATGCGGGTGGCGACGCGGTCGAGCAGCTCGCGGTCGTGGCTGATGAACAGGACGGTCTTCGGCGAGGCCGTCAGCGCCTCCTCGAGCCACCGCTTGCCGGGGACGTCGAGGTAGTTGTCCGGCTCGTCGAGCAGCAGCACCTCCTCGGGGCCACGGAGCAGCGCCTCGAGCACGAGACGTTTCTGCTCACCGCCGGAGAGCGTGTTGACGGCCCGCCACTGCGCCGTGTCGTAGGCGATGCCGAGCGCGGCGGTGGTGCACTGGTCCCAGAGCGTCTCCTGCTCGTAGCCGCCGGCCTCGCCCCACTCCACCAGGGCGTGGGCGTAGGCCATCTGGTCGTCCTCGGAGTCGCGCTCCATCATGAGCAGCTCGGTGCGGTCGACCTCCCGGGCGGCGACGCGGATGCGCTCGGGGGCGACGGACACGAGCAGGTCGCGGACGGTGGAGTCGTCGCGGACCGACCCGACGGACTGGCGCATGACGCCGAGGCCGCCCGAGCGCGTCACCGCACCGTCGTGGGCGGCGAGGTCACCGGCGATGATGCGCGTCAGCGTCGTCTTGCCGGCCCCGTTGGGACCGACGAGCGCCACCTTGGCGCCCTCCCCCACCCGCAGCGACACGTCGCCGAGCAGCGGCCTGCCGTCGGGCAGGCTGAACGAGACCGAGTTGACGTCGACGTGACCCACGAGGGTCAAGCCTGACGCATCGGCCGGGGCGCCGTCACGCGGATATCCCCCACCGGCCGGGCTCGGACGGGCCGTGGGAGGAGATCGGGCCGGGTCAGCCCCAGGACCACGCGTCGAGAACGGCCTCGTAGGCCGCGAGCGCGGTCGGGTCGTGCGGGTCGTAGGTGAGCCGGATCGCGAAGGCCTGCTGCGTGTAGACGACGATGTAGTACACGTGTCGCACGTCCTCGGACTGGTCGACGACGATGCCCTGCGCCGAGTACCCGGCCACCTGCCGCTCCGGAGCGGCCTTCGGGGTGAAGCCCTTCTGCTCGAACCCGGAGCGCAGCTTGTCGACGACACCCGACAGCTCCAGCGAGCCCACGTCGAAGGGCCGCTCGACGGCGATGAACCCGGGCACGTCGGCGTCCTGGGGCTGCACGAGGGTGTCCGGCCGCGGGGTGAGGTCGCGTTGGCCGGAGGTCCAGCCGGCCGGGATCGGGTAGCTGTAGTCCATGCCGCGGACCCGGTCGTCGGTGAGCGCGGCCCGCGGCAGGTTCGTCGGGAGCGGCTCGATGAGGTGGCCGGCACTGTCGGTGGTCGGCGCCGTCGAGGTGGGCAGGATCACCGTGCCGGTGTCGGTGGGCTTCGGCGAGGCCGGCGCGGCCGGCGCCGGGTCGGCCGAGCAGGCGCCGAGCAGGGCCGGGGCCAGGACGAGGGCGATCGTGGGCAGGGCGGGTCCGAGTCGGTTCACGGTGGTCGTCTCAGGTGCTCTCGGGTTCTCAGGGTCTCGGGAGGGGTCAGGACCACGCCCAGGACGAGAGGATCTCGTCGAGCTCGGTCATGGCGTGGTCGGCGTCCTGCTGGGAGGACGACAGGGTGAGCAGGAACACGCGGCCCTGGTGGACGAGTCCGTAGGACCGTGCGACGACCTTGATCCCCTGCTGCTCGAAGGACGTCGTGAAGCCGGTGGCGGTCACGCCCGCCACCTGCTTGTCGGGGGCCGCGGACACGGTGCGCCCGGCCGCGGCCATCTGGCTGCGCCCCTTGTCCAGCTCGTCGCGCAGGGTCTGGGCGCTGCCCGGGCTGCTCAGCACGACGACGTTGTTGGCGAAGCCGCCGACCTTCTTCGAGGACAGGAGCACGAGGTCGATGTCCTTGACCGACTGGGCGCGGTCGGTGGCCTCGGCCCAGCCCTCCGGCGGCACCACCGTGAACGTCGAGGAGCGGCCTGGCACGGCGTCGCCGGCGGAGGCGGTTGCGGCACCGGTCGAGGTCGTGCCCGACCCGGTGGCCGGCGCCGTGGCCGGCGTCGTGGAGGTCGTGGAGGTCGCTCCGCTCGACGGGCCACCCGTGCCCCCGGTCGTCGTCCCGGCGCCCGCAGTGCAGCCGGCGAGGACGAGCACGCACGACACCGCGAGGGCCGAG
Source organism: Actinomycetes bacterium (assembly GCA_023389095.1). Lineage (GTDB taxonomy): Bacteria > Actinomycetota > Actinomycetes > Actinomycetales > Dermatophilaceae > Monashia. Next base: position 730 of record JAEWFB010000603.1, on the reverse strand, counting down.
GCGGTGCGGGAGGGGCGTCCGGTCATCCGAAGATCCAACCACAGGGCCCGTGGGAGCGCCCTGTGAGCGCCGACGGTCGGGATGCCCGGGCCTCGGGCGCGCCCGACGGCGCGCGGGGTGCCGGCTACGCGTCGTGGTTGGTGTCGTGCTGGGTGTCGTGCGCACTGACGGCGTCGCGGCGGGCACGCGTCTGCTCGGCGCGCGCCGCGAGACCTGCGTCGTCGGGGTAGCGCACCTCTTCGAGGCTCAGCCCGTGGGGCGGCATGACGTGCACCTCGCCGGCCCGCCCACCCCGTACCGCGAGGCCGGCCGGCCACTCGACCGGGCGACGCCCCTCACCGACGGGGACGACGGCACCGACGAGGGAGCGGACCATCGAGTGGCAGAACGCGTCGGCCCGGACCGTCGCGGCGAGCACGCCGTCCTCGAGGCGCCGCCACGAGAACTCCAGGAGGGTGCGCACGGTGGTGGCTCCCTCGCGCTGCTTGCAGAACGCGGCGAAGTCGCGCAGGCCGACGAGCCGGCGCGACGCCTCGTCCATCGCGTCGGCGTCGAGCGGCTTGCGCCACGCCACGGTGTCGCGGCGCCGGAGCGGGTCACGGAAGGTGCTCGGGTCGGCCAGGCGGTACACGTACCGACGCTCGAGCGCCGCGAAGCGGGCGTCGAAGCCGGGGGCCGCGGGGGCGGCGCGGCGCACGACGACGTCGGGGGGCAGGACGCCGGCCAGACG
>JAEWFB010000548.1 GCA_023389095.1 Actinomycetes bacterium | reverse complement strand
CGCCCGACCCGGCACCGTCGACGCCGGTGGCCACGAGCGGCGGCGCCGCGGGCACCGCGCCCGCCGCCTCGAACCCGACGACCCCCACGAGCACACCCACCGCGTCAGACAGCACGTCGACCACGCCGCAGTCGCCCACCCCGCCCGGCAAGAAGAAGGGCAAGGGAAAGGGCCAGGGCGAGGACCAGGGGAACTGACATGACCGACCGGCCCGACGAGATCGCACGACGAGCGGACGACGATGACCCACCATTCGAGCCAGCACCCGAACGAGCAAGGGCGAACGACGTGACCACCACCCCCCGGGTCCTCGGCGGCCGCTACGAGGTCGGCGAGCTCATCGGTCGCGGCGGGATGGCCGACGTCCACATCGGACACGACACCCGCCTCGGGCGCACCGTCGCCATCAAGATGCTGCGCTCTGACCTCGCCCGCGACCAGAACTTCCTCATGCGGTTCCGTCGCGAGGCGCAGTCGGCGGCCGGGCTCAACCACCCCTCGATCGTCGCGATCTTCGACTCCGGCGAGGACGACGGCCTCGTCGACGGCCCGAACGGCACGCGCACGCACCTGCCGTACATGGTCATGGAGCACGTCGACGGCCTGACCCTGCGCCAGAAGCTGACCGAGCACCAGCAGCTCGACCCGGCCGAGGCGATCCGGGTCACCGAGGGCGTCCTCGACGCGCTGGCCTACAGCCACCGCATGGGCATCGTCCACCGCGACATCAAGCCGGCCAACGTCATGATCACCGACGACGGCACCGTCAAGGTCATGGACTTCGGCATCGCCCGGGCCATCGCCGACACCGCCGCGACGATGACCCAGACCCAGTCGGTCGTCGGCACCGCGCAGTACCTGTCGCCGGAGCAGGCCCAGGGCCAGACCGTCGACGCGCGCTCCGACCTCTACTCCACCGGCTGCATGCTCTTCGAGCTGCTCACCGGCCGGCCGCCGTTCACCGGCGACTCGCCGGTGGCCATCGCCTACCAGCACGTCGGGGAGCTGCCGCAGCCGCCGAGCGTCTGGAACGACGCCGTCGGCGGCGACCTCGACGCCGTCACCCTCCACTCGCTGGAGAAGGACCGCGAGGCCCGCTACCAGGACGCCGCCGCGTTCCGCGCCGACCTCGAGAACGTCCGGCTCGGGCGTCCGATCAGCGCGGCAGCCCTCGGCACCGGCGCCGCCGTCGGCGCCGCCGCGACCCAGACGCTGCCGGCGTCCTACGCCTCCCCGGGCACCCCGACCGCGGTGCAGCCGGTGACGCGTCGGTCCCAGTACGGCAACACGGCGGGGCTGCCGGCTGTCGGCCACGACGAGGACGAGGAGCGCACCGGCCACAAGGGCCGCGCCGCACTCATCACGATCCTCGCGCTCGTGCTGCTCGGCCTCGTGGGCTGGCTCGCGGTCACGTGGTTCGGCAACCAGACGCCTGACGTCAAGATGGTCACGGTGCCCTCGATCGTCAACATGCAGGAGGCGCAGGCCAACCAGACGCTGGCGACGAACAACCTGCGCGGCGAGAAGTCCCAGGCCCCGAGCACGTCGGTGCCCAAGGGCAGCGTCATCAGCCAGGACCCCAAGGCGGGCGGGCAGGTCGCGGAGCAGTCGATCATCCGGTTCGTCGTCTCGACCGGCCCGGACAGCGTCCAGATGCCCGACGTCACCGGGATGAACAAGGACGACGCGCGCACCGAGCTGGAGAAACAGGGCTTCAAGGTCGTCAAGTTCGTGGAGGAGAACACCCCCGACCAGGACAAGAACAAGGTGACCAAGACCGACCCGTCGGCCAACTCGACCGTGGCGGCCGGCTCGGACGTCACCATCTACTACGCGACCGGCAACGTGAAGGTGCCCGACGACCTCGTCGGCAAGGACTGGACGCAGGCCGTCATCTCCCTGCAGAACGCGGGCCTCAACCCGAAGAAGGAGCCGGTCGACTCCGACAAGCCGGCCGACCAGGTGCTCGACGTCGAGCACGCCGGCGACGTCGTCAAGGCCGGGTCGACGATCACGGTCAAGGTGGCCAAGGCGCCGACGCCGACCGTCACCGTGACCTCGCCGCCGACGACGCCCACGACGCCGCCGCCGACGACCGACACGACGACGCCCCCACCGGTGCTGCCCTGAGCCCGGCGCCCCGCCGTCTCGCATGAGAAAGGGCCCACCCCACGCTTCAGCAGCGTGGGGTGGGCCCTTCCTCGTGTCGGGCGACCGCTCGTCGGTCGGCGGACGACCGCTCGTCAGACGGCGGCGGTGACGAGCGGGCTCAGGCCGGCGGAGCGGTCGACCGCCCCGGCGTCGCCGCACATCGCGAGGAAGTTCGCGAGCATCCGGTGGCCGCCCTCGGTGAGGACGCTCTCGGGGTGGAACTGCACCCCGTGCAGGGGCAGGTCGCGGTGGCGCACCGCCATGACGACGCCCGAGTCGGTGTGGCCGGTGGCGAGGAGCTCGTCGGGCAGGGTCGCCGGGTCGATCGTCAGCGAGTGGTAGCGGGTCGCGGTGAACGGCGACGGCAGGCCCTCGAGGACGCCGGTGCCGTCGTGGTGCACGAGGGAGGTCTTGCCGTGGAGCAGCTCGGGAGCCCGGTCCACGGTCGCTCCGGCGACGACGCCGAGCGCCTGGTGGCCCAGGCAGACGCCGAACATCGGCGTGCGCCGGCGCGCGCACTCGCGGATGACCTCCATCGAGATCCCGGCGGCCTCGGGCGTGCCCGGACCGGGGGAGACGAGGACGCCGTCGTACTCGGCGACCGCATCCGCCTCCACGGCGTCGTTGCGCACGACGACGCACTCGGCGCCGAGCTGCTCGAGGTAGCCGACGATCGTGTACACGAAGCTGTCGTAGTTGTCGACGACGAGGATGCGGGTCATGCGGGGCCTCACGGGTGCTGCGGGTCTGGTGCTGCGGACGGGTGGTCGGGTCCGGTCAGCGGATCGGGGCGGCGTACTGGAGGTCGACCGGACCCGAGTATGCCGGGAACTGCTCGGAGGCGTGGGTCTGCACCCCGTAGCCGAGACCGACGGCGTCGACGTACTGCTTGTAGATCTGCACGGTCTGGTCGTTGTCGAGGCCGAGCTGCAGCGACTGGACGTCGCCGATCGCCTTGATCCGGTACGGCGGTGAGTAGACGCGGCCCTGGAGGATCAGGGTGTTGCCGACGCACCGCACGGCGCTGGTGGAGATGATGCGCTGGTCCTGGATCATCATCGCCTCGGCGCCGGAGCGCCACAGTGCGTTGACGACACCCTGCACGTCCTGCTGGTGCACGACGATGTCGTCGCCGGTGAACCCGTCGGGCAGCGAGTCCACGCTGCGGTGCGCGTCGTCGAGGGTGACCTCGATCGCCGGGCCGGTCACCTTCGTGTCGGCCGCGGCGTCGGCGAGCGCATCGCCCTTGGCCGTGAGCGTGGCGAGCCGCTTGTCGTAGGGCGCGTTGGCCTTGGACAGTGCCTCGACCTCCCGCTGGAGGGTGTCGAGCTGGGCGGCCTTGTCGGCGACGCGGGAGTCGCCCTCCATGATGAGCTGCGGCAGGTCGCGGTCGGCTCGCAGGTCCTGGCCCTGTGCGGCCACGAAGCTCATCGAGAACATGATGCCGGCGACCGCGGTGATGACGGGCACGAGCGCCCGCCACGTGAGGCGCAGAGGCCGGCGCGGCTGGTTCGGCTGGTTCGGCTCGGTCGGCTCGGTCGGCTCGGTCGGCTGGCCAGCATCTGCGTCCGGCCCGCCGTCGGTGGCGGGCTCGTCGCCCTGCGGCCCGTCGGCCCTCGGCTCGTCCGTCATACCTGCGTCCTCCACGGGTGCGGCCGTTCCGCACCCACCGCCATTCTGCCCTGACTCCGGTCCGCGCCGGACCTTCGGTCACGCCGTCGGCACCGAGTCACCGCGCCCGCCCCGGAGCACGAGGACCACCTCGACCCGGTTGCGGGCCCCGAGCGCCGCGACGAGCGCGGCGACGTCGGCGGCCACGGTGCGCACCGACACCCCGAGGTCGCGCGCGATGGCCTGGTCCTTGGCACCGAGCGCGAGACGTCGGGCCACCTGGTACTGCCGACGCGTGAACGGCGGCTCCTCACCGGGTGGCACGACCGGGACGGCCCGCTCCCACGTGCGCAGCCACAGGTCGCACACGCGGAGGACGAGGTCGGCGCGGGTGGCGAGCCAAGCGGTCGGGAAGCCGCGGGGGTCGTTCGGGCCGCCGACGACGGCGGCGCGCCGGTCGAGGAGGATGAAGCGCGCGACGGTGGGTCCGACCCGGGCCTGTGGGTAGGTCGCCACGAGCATCGGGTTCATCGCGAAGGCCCGTTCCGACCCGACGAACCGCAGGTCGACGCCGCGCGAGCGCGACGACTCGTCGAGGGCCTCGGTGGGGTCGTGCGGGTTGAACATCGAGGTCGGCTGGACCGACTCGACCGTGCGGCGGGTGCGTGGCTCGAGGGTGGCCAGGCCCTCGGCGATCTGGTCGACCCCCGCGCCGAGCATCCGGAAGCCGGGGGGTTGCGCGCCGTCGAACATGACGCCGTGGGCGAGGTCGGCGATGTGCTCCTCGAGCGCTCGGCCGTCGCGGATCAGGGCGCCGAGCTCGGCCGTGGCGACTGCTGCTGCGGGCGCGGCGGGGAGGCCGTCGCCGGGACTCCCGTCCGGCGTCGCCGGTCGCGTCGCCCCCGGTGTCGCCCCCGGTGTCTCCTCCGGTCTCGGGTCCGGTGTCGTGTCCCGTGTCGTGTCCGGTGTCATGGATCCCCTGTCGTCGGCGGCGACGGGTCACGGCTGGGTCGGCTGTGGCCGGGCGCCGGAACCGCCATTGTGCAACGACGCGTGCGACGACGCGTGCGACGACGCGTGCGACGACGCGAAGGTCCCGCGCCCGGGCGGCCGGTGAGCGTGCTCGAGGAGGCCGCGATCACGGTCGCACGCACTACGCTGGGCCGCACACGACACAAGGAGACAGCAGTGCCCGAGTCCAGAGGCCGCGACCACAAGGCGACCCCGTACACCCCGCCGCAGAAGAGCAAGGCAGCCGAGCCCAACCCGACCTGGTGGGCCCCTGTCTTCATCACGCTGCTCGTCGTGGGGCTGCTGTGGATCGTCGTCTACTACGTCAGCGAGTACAAGTACCCGATCGGATCCATCGGCGTCTGGAACCTCGGCGTGGGCTTCGTCCTGCTCATGGCGGGCTTCATCATGACGATGCGCTGGCGCTGACACCCTCGTGTGGCGGCCTCGCGCCGCATCCGGACTGCTCGACGGCCCGTCCCCGACCCGGGGGCGGGCCGTTCGTCGTCCGCGGCGAACGAGGCGGTGGGCGGACGCGGGTCGCTGCCGCCGTCGTCCACACGCGCCCACACGGTGTTGACACCTTTTCCACACGGTTGTCCCCAGCTGGGGATGAATGACACGTGTGTAACTACATCCACAGCCTTATCCACACCGGTGGACAACCCGAGATGTGCACAGCTGTGGATCGCGTGCTCCCCGGGCGTGTGGAACCCGTTGTCCACAGGCTGTGGACCCTGTGTGCAAGACCGTCACGGAGGTGGGTCACGGCAGTCCCGTCGCACCGGAGGCGTCCGGGTGGGGCGAATCTGTGGACAACGCGGCCGGGCGTCCCGTGGACAACCACGGGGGCACGCCCGGCGTCGGCTCAGCCGCCGAAGGAGCTCGAGTCGATCATCCGCACGGCGTCGGGCACCGACAGGTACTTGGCCACGGCGACGACGACGACCACGCCCAGCACGCCCGCGAGGCCGAGCCAGACGAGGTGGCGCACGCCCTGGCGCCGGAACGCGATGATGACCGCCGCGCAGGCGAGCCCGGTGACGAGGCCGCCGAGGTGGGCCTGCCAGGCGATGCCGGGGTAGATGAACCCGAAGGCGGCGTTGATGGCGATGGTCGCGTACATGAAGGCCGACGAGCGGCCGAGGTGCCGGTTGAGCACGAGGAGGGCCCCGAAGAGGCCGAAGATCGCGCCGGAGGCGCCGACGACGGGGGTCAGCCACCCGACGTCCTGGCCGGCCTGCAGCCCGGGGATCGTGGGGGACCCGGCGAGCAGGACGACGCCGACCTGTCCGCCGATGCCGCTGATGAGGTAGAGCGCGGCGAAGCGCGCCCGGCCGAGCAACGGCTCGAGGTACTGCCCGAGGCTCCACAGGGCGAACATGTTGAGCAGGATGTGGAAGATCGTCTGGGGCGAGTGCAGGAACGCCGCCGTGACGAACCGGTACGGCTCGGTCCAGCCCAGGGCCGGCAGGAACGCGTAGTCCCGCGTGACGGACGGGTCGGCCCGCTGGAGCAGGTAGACCACGGCACAGATCGCGATGATCGTGTAGGTGACGACGGGGGCGCCGGCGGTGGCGCGACCTCCGAAGACGGTGCGCGCGCCGGGCACGGCGCGCGATGCCTCGCGGACGCAGTCGACGCACTGGATCCCGACGGCCGCGGGCCGCTGGCACTCGGGGCACGCGGGGCGTCCGCAGCGCTGGCAGCGGACGTACGCCTCCCGGTCGGGGTGGCGCGGGCACACGGACGGACCGGCAGCGGGCTGCGGCACCCCCGGTTCAGCGGGGGGTGGAGCGGTCGGGTTGTCGGACAACGGGATTCCCCCTGCCGGTCTCGTCCGTGCGTCTGAGGTGGGTCGGTGCGCTCAGTCCTGGATCGTCACCGAGTTGATGACGACGTCCTCGATCGGCTTGTCGTTCGGGCCGGTGGCGACGGTGCCGATCTTGTCGACGACGTCGCGCGAGGCCTGGTCGGCGACCTCGCCGAAGATCGTGTGCTTGCCCTGGAGCCAGGTGGTCGGCGCCGTCGTGATGAAGAACTGGGAGCCGTTGGTGCCCTTGCCCATCCGCTTGCCCGCGTTGGCCATCGCCAGGACGTAGGGCTTGGTGAAGTCCTTGTCGGGGCTGATCTCGTCGTCGAAGGTGAAGCCCGGACCGCCGAAGCCCTGACCGATCGGGCAGCCGCCCTGGATCATGAAGTTCGGGATGATGCGGTGGAAGATGAGGCCGTCGTAGAACGGCGTCGGGTTGGTGCGGCCCGCCTCGTCCTTGTACTCCTTCTCGCCCTTGGCGAGGCCGACGAAGTTCTCCACCGTCTTCGGGGCCTGGTGCTCGAAGAGGTCGACGACGATGTCGCCGTGGTTCGTGTGCAGGGTTGCCTTCATGGGGCCAATCCTCGCACGACGCGTGGGTGGGACACCCGTGCGCCAGCCGTGCGACGGCTGTGCCGTCGGGGTACGACGCCGGTACGGACGGGGAACGCGCGCGCCGCACCCACCGTTGGCCGAGGAGAAGGATCCGCAGAAGGACCGGAGAGGGACTGGGCAGGACCGGAGAGGGGTTCGGCGCGACGGACCGCGCGTGCCGCGTCGGGACCACCCACCCACGACGAGACGACGAGACGACGAGACGAAGGGCGGAGCAGCGATGTCGTTCCTGGACAAGCTCAAGCAGAAGGCCGAGGAGCTCGGCCTCGAGACCAAGGCCCGGCAGCTGCAGGAGGCCGCGACCGAGGCGGCGAGGCAGGCCCAGCAGAAGGCCGGGGAGTTCACGACCGAGAACCGCGAGAAGATCGACGGCTACATCGACACGGCGAGCCGCGCCGTCGACGACAAGACCCAGGGCAAGTACCACGACCAGCTGGCCAAGGTGCGTACCGGCGTCGACCGCGGCATCGACAAGGTCGCCGAGAGCGGGTCCGCCGCCGGCGCGACCGGTGCGGCAGCCGCCGCCGGGGCCACCGAGGCC
>JAEWFB010000445.1 GCA_023389095.1 Actinomycetes bacterium | reverse complement strand
GACGAGACCCGCGGCACCGACCCACAACCGATCGACCTCGAGCTGGCGCACCTGGCGCAGGGCGTCTACGACGGCACGGGGACCGACCGTTTCCGGCCCGTCCCCGCCGACGACCTGCGGGCGCTCGGCATCGACCCGACACGGCTCACCGGCCCGGGCGGGTTCCAGGCGCAGGTGTACCGCGACGCCGACGGCGGCTACGTCCTCGCCTTCGCCGGCACCGACCCCACGAGCGTCAGCGACTGGGCCACCAACCTCCAGCAGGGCGCCGGCGACCTGAGCGCCCAGCACCTGCAGGCCATCAACCTGGCCCGCGACCTCGAGTCGGCCGTCGGTCGCGACCACCTCGTCCTCACCGGGCACTCGCTCGGCGGGGGACTGGCGAGCACCGCGGCCGCGGCGACCGGCGACCCGGCCGTCACCTTCAACGCCGCCGGGGTCCACCCCAACACCCTCCTCGCGGCGGCAGCACTCGGCGGTGGCCACGTCGGGGTCGCCGCCGACCAGGTCCGCAACTACCACGTACGGGGCGAGCTGCTGACCACCCTGCAGAACCCGCTCGGGTCCTTCGTCGACCACGTGCCGTTCGGCATCGGTGACAACGCCCTAGCGCCCGACGCCCTCGGCACCCAGATCGCCCTCGACCCCGCCGAGGGGCCGCACGTGTCGGTCTCCCGCTGGGGTCTGCTCAGCCCGGTGGTCGGTGTCGTCGACGTCGCCGCGGACCTCGGCAGCTGGTCGGTGCACGAGCACCAGGCCCCGTCGGTCATCGACGCGATGGAGGCGAGCACGTACTTCGGCACCCACTGACGCGTCGCCGGACGGCGGACCCCTGGACCGCGTCCGGGTCAGGCGAGCCCGAGCCGGTCGACGACGAGGTCGGCGATGGCCAGCGACGCGGTGGCCGCGGGGGAGGGCGCGTTGCGGATGCAGAACACCGAACCGACCCGGCTGAAGCGGAAGTCCTCGACGAGGGTGCCGTCGGCGTCCATGGCCTGGGCCCGCACCCCGGCCGGGGCCGGGAGGACGTCCGAGCGGCTCAGCTCGGGCACGTAGCGACGCACGCGGGCCACGTACGTTCCCCGGCTCAGCGAGCCCGCCACCTCGTGCACCCCGGTGCGCACGTTGGCCCGGGCGAAGCGTCGGAACCCGGCCGAGGACACCAGCTCGCGCAGCTGCGACGCGTCGACGTCGGTGCGTCGGTAGCCCTCGCGCGCCGTGGCCAGCACGGCGTTGGGCCCGAGCAGCACCTCACCGTCGGTGCGACGCGTCAGGTGCACGCCGAGGAAGGGGTAGCGGGGGTCGGGCACCGGGTAGACGAGCCCGCGCACCAGGTGGCGGGCCTCGGGTCGCAGGCGCAGGTACTCGCCACGGAACGGCACGATGCGCGGGTCCGGGCCGTCGCCCGCCAGCCCGGCGAGCCGGTCGGCCCCGAGCCCGGCCGCGAGCACGACGACGTCGGCGGTGACACCTCGCCCGTCGGCCGCGGTGAGCCGCACCGGCCCGGCGTCCTGACGGCGCACGTCGACGACCTCGAAACCGGTAGCCACCTGCGCGCCCGCTGCCGTCGCGTCGTCGAGGAAGGAGCGCGCGACGGCACCGAAGTCGGTGACGGCGGTCGTCGGGGACAGCAGCGCGGCCCGGCCCGTCACGTGCGGCTCGACGTCACGCAGCCCGTCGGGCCCGAGCCGCTCGAGTCCGGGGACGCCGTTGGCCCGCGCCCGGCGCTCGAGCTCACGCAGGCGCACCTCCTCCTCGTCGTCGAGGGCGACGACGACCTTGCCGAGCTCGTCGTAGGGCAGGCCGCGTTCGCGGCAGTAGGCCGACAGCCGGCGCACGCCCTCCCTCGACAGGCGCGCCTTGTCCGAGCCGGGCGCGTAGTACACGCCGGCGTGCACGACGCCGCTGTTGTGGCCGGTCTGGTGCGTCCCAGGCTCGGCCTCCTTCTCCAGGACGGTCACCTCGGGCACCGCCGGGCCCGAGGCGTCGCGCGCGAGGCGACGTGCCACCGCGGCCCCGACGATGCCGGCGCCGACGACGGCCACGCGGACCCGGCTCACGCGGGTGTCACGCGCCCTGCTCGACGGCGTCGACGTCGGCCTGCGTGGCGGCCACGACGTGCTCGGCGTACGGGTCGGGGTGCCGGGCGACCCAGGCGCGGATGTACGGACACAGCGCGACGGCGACGCGTCCGGACGCGATCGTCGCGTCGAGCGCGGTGCGGGCCAGGCGGCTCGCCAGCCCGTGGCCCTCGGCATCCGGGCGCACCTCGGTGTGGAAGAAGACGACCCGGTCGGGCTGCCCGTCACGGCCCGTGACGACCTGGTACTGGGCGATGCCGAGGACGCGGTCGCCCTCGCGCACCTCCCAGCGGCCGGCGGCCGGCGCATCGACGACGATGAACGGGTCGGTGCTCGGGTCGGTGCTCGGGTCGGCGGCGTCCTCGGGGTGGCCGGCGGGTTCGCTCATGGCCCCAGCATGGCAGGGTGGGCCCATGGCGAAGTACTTCGACGTCCACCCGGTGGACCCCCAGCCGCGAGCGATCCGCCAGGCCGTCCAGGTGCTGCGCGACGGTGGCCTCGTCGCCTACCCGACCGACTCGTGCTTCGCCCTCGGCTGCACCCTCGACAACCCCGAGGGCAAGGAGCGCATCCTGCGCATCCGCCACCTCGACGACAAGCACCACTTCACGCTCGTGTGCGCCGACTTCGCCCAGCTGGGCCAGTTCGTCCACCTCGACAACGCCGTGTTCCGCGCCGTGAAGGCGGCCACACCCGGGCCGTACACGTTCATCCTGCCGGCCACCAAGGAGGTACCGCGCCGCCTCCTGCACCCCAAGAAGAAGACCGTCGGCGTCCGCATCCCCGAGCACCCCGTCGTGCGGGAGCTGCTGCGCGAGCTGGGCGAGCCGATCCTGTCCAGCACCCTGCTGCTGCCCGAGGACGACGAGCCGATGACCGACGGCTGGGCCATCAAGGACCGACTCGACCACGTCGTCGACGCCGTCATCGACTCGGGGGAGTGCGGCCTCGAGCCGACGACGGTCGTCGACTGGTCGGAGGGCTACCCCGAGGTGACCCGCGTCGGCGCCGGGGACCCGTCGCCGTTCGAGTGAGCCGAGCGCCGGGTCGACGCGGGCGCCCCTGTCGCAGCGTGCTCGGGTGGGGTTCAATCGCCCCATGAGCCACGCGCCGACGAAGGAGTCGATGACGGCACTGCTCGGGGGGCTCGACCCCGCCGAGCGGGAGACCATCCGGCTGCGCCTCGACCGTTTCACCGACGACCTCGTCACGGCGCTCGCGACGCTCTACCCGGAACGCGACGTGTCGGCCCTCGCGCTGCGGCTCCTCGAGCGGGCCGTCGCCGGGTTCCGTGACCGCGACCCCGAGCTCCGGCGTCTCGACCAGAAGCGGCTGCTGCGCCCCGACTGGCTCCAGCAGCCCGACATGTTCGGGTACGCCTGCTACACCGAGCGGTTCGCGGGCGACCTGCGTGGCCTGGCCGGTCGGCTCGACTACCTGCGTGACCTCGGCGTCAGCTACCTGCACCTCATGCCGCTGCTGCTGCCCCGCGACGGCGACAACGACGGCGGCTACGCCGTGGCCGACTACCGGCGCGTGCGCCCCGACCTCGGCGACACCGAGGACCTGCGTGCCCTGACCCGGGCCCTGCGCACCGAGGGCATCTCGCTGGTCCTCGACCTCGTGCTCAACCACGTGGCCCGCGAGCACGAGTGGGCCCGTCGTGCCCGGGCGGGCGAGCAGCACTACCGCGACTACTTCCACGTCTACCCCGACCGTGTCGTGCCCGACGCCTACGAGCGGACCCTCCCGGAGGTGTTCCCCGACTTCGCGCCGGGCAACTTCACGTGGGACGACGAGCTGGGCGCCTGGGTGTGGACGACGTTCAACGAGTGGCAGTGGGACGTCGACTGGTCCAACCCCGACGTCCTCGTCGAGTACGCCGAGATCGTCCTGCACCTGGCCAACCTCGGCGTGGAGGTGCTGCGGCTCGACGCCATCGCCTTCACGTGGAAGCGGCTCGGCACCAACTGCCAGAACCAGCCGGAGGTGCACGCGGTGGCCCAGGCCCTGCGCGCCGTGGCGCGCATCGCCTGCCCGGCGCTCGCCTTCAAGGCCGAGGCCATCGTCGGGCCCCGCGACCTCGTCCAGTACCTCGGCCTCGGTTCGCACGCGGGACGCGTCAGCGACCTCGCCTACCACAACAGCCTCATGGTGCAGGTCTGGTCGATGCTCGCGACGGGGAGCACGCGCCTGGCCCGGGTGGCGCTCTCGTCGCTGCCGCCGACCCCTCCGAGCGGCACGTGGATCTGCTACGTGCGCTGCCACGACGACATCGGCTGGGCCATCGACGACGAGGACGCGGCGCGGGCAGGCCTCGACGGCTTCGCCCACCGACGCTTCCTGTCCGACTGGTACGCGGGCGAGTTCCCGGGCTCGTGGTCGCGCGGGCTCGTGTTCCAGGCGAACCCGGCCACCGGTGACAAGCGGATCAGCGGCACGGCGGCGGCGCTGACGGGCCTGCAGGCCGGCGAGGAGTCCGGCGCCCGCGACGACCTCGACCTCGGTCTGGCGCGGCTGTTCCTGGCCCATGCAGTCGTGGCCGGGTGGGGCGGCATCCCGGTCGTCTGGAGCGGCGACGAGCTCGGCCTGCCGAACGACCCGCTCTGGGACCTCGAGCCCGGCCACGAGGACGACAACCGGTGGGCGCACCGCGAGCGGCTCGACTGGGGTGCCGCCGCCGACCGGGCCGACCTCGGCACCGACGCCGGCAAGGTGTTCCAGGGCCTGCGCCACCTCGCTCGGGTCCGGGCCTCGCTGCCGCAGCTGCACGCGTCCGCCCCGGTCCGGGTCCTCGCGGACACCGACGACGGGGTGCTCGTCGTCGTGCGCTCGCATCCCAGCGGACCGATGGTCGGCGTGTACAACGTGACACCGACGTGGCGCACCGTCGCGGTCCGGCACCTGCACGACGCGGGGATCGACCGGCCCGTCGACGCCCTCGGCGGCCACCCGGTGTATGCCGGCCCCGACGGCATGGCCGCCCTGAGCCCGTACGCCGCCTGGTGGGTCGTCGACGCGTCAGCCTGACCGCCGCCGACGATGGCGACGCCGGTCTCGCCCGCCCTCTTGGTAAAGGTTGTGAGATAACCTTTACCAAGGAGGTGGTACGCGTGGGGGTCAGCTGGCCGGCGCTCGGACGGCTCACCCTGCCCTGGCAACCGGTCGAGGGACTGCTCGACCTGTCCCGCCGGGCCCTGCGGTCCACGCCGCGCACGTACGACGCCGCGGTCGTGCCGACCCTCGCCGACGTCTCGCTCGTGCTGCCCGGAGACCTCGCGGCCGACCTCGACGAGGCCACCCGGCTCCTCGCGGCGTTCGACGCCGGGGGAGCGGGGGAGATCGCCCCCTTCGCCGCGGTGCTGCTGCGCTCGGAGAGTGCGGCCAGCTCCCAGATCGAGAACCTCACCTCGTCCGCCCGGGCCCTGGCCGAGGCCGAGATCGGCGAGGGTGGCCGGGCGAACGCCGCGCTCATCCTCGGCAACGTCCGCACGATGCAGGCGGCCCTGGGCCTCGCCGGTCGTCTCGACGAGGCGGCGATCCTCGCCATGCACCGCGCCCTCATGGCCCAGCAGGTGCGGCACGCGGCAGGGGAGTGGCGCACCGAGCAGGTGTGGGTGGGTGGCTCCCCGATGCACCCGGGCGGGGCCGAGTACGTCCCCCCGCCGGCCGCGGACGTGCCGGGTCTCGTGGCAGATCTCGTGGCCTTCATGGACCGCGACGACCTCCCGCCCCTGGCCCAGGCCGCACTGGCGCACGCGCAGTTCGAGACGATCCACCCCTTCACCGACGGCAACGGTCGGACCGGGCGCGCCCTGCTCCACGCGGTGCTGCTGCACACCGGCGCGATCCACCGGGTCACGGTGCCGATCTCGGCCGGACTGCTCGCGGTGCGCGACGACTACTTCGCGGCGCTGACCGCCTACCGCGCGGGCGACGCGGAGCCGATCCTGCGTTGCGTCGCCGGCGCCGCGCGCAGCGGTGCGCACATCGGTGAGCGGCTCGTCCGCACGCTTCGTGACGTCAGGAGCGACTGGGACGAGCGCCTCACGGCCCGTGGCGGGTCCGCCGCTCGGACGGCGCTCGACCTGCTCGTGCGCCAACCCGTCGTCACCGCGCGAGTCGTGGCACGGGAGCTCGGCGTCACCGCCCCCACCGCGCAGACGGCGATCCAGCGGCTCGTCGCCGACGGCATCCTCGTCGAGTCCACGGGCCACCGGCGCAACCGGGTGTACCGCGCACCGGACGTACTGCGGGCGCTCGACGACTACGCGGCAGGGTTGGGTCGTCGGGTAGGCTGATCCAATCCCATTGGGGCACAACACAATTCGCCCATAATCGACATTATGATGTTCGTTGCCACGCGATGTCGCGGCATCACCAGGTGTCGACCCACGTGCCGTGCGGGTGCGCGACGCCGACGACGCGCGGTTCGCCCGGGGTCCCGTCCGACCACATCTGCAGACCGAGCACCGTCGGACCCGACGCGGCTCGTGGGTCGTCGGGCAGCCCCGGCACGCAGCCGGGCGGCTCGGCGGTGAACCACGTGAGGCGCGGCACCGAGGAGGCGACCCGGGCCAGGTCGTCGGCAAGGGCGGCGCGGCGCTCCCGCTCGACGTAGGTCAGTGCCCACGAGCTGTACACGACGACGTGGTCGCAACCGCCCGCCGTGGCCCCTTGCTGCACGGCAGCGTCGACCGCCCGGGACGCGTCGTCGACGAGATCGCCCCGGATGACGCGGGGAGGGTCGGGCAGCAGCGCGGCACGCGCGGCCTCGAACCGCTCGACGCGGCCCGGGACATCCGGCCAGAGGCACGCCCGGAGCCAGCCCACCGCGTCCTCGTCGTCGAGACGCACCGGGTCCCGGTCCACGCCGGCACGGCCGACGACCCGCGGCAACGGACCCAGGGCCGGGTGCCCGACCGACCGGTCGACCCCCAAGCACCGGACCGGGGAGGACGCGTCGCCGACGCTCGTGCGCGACCCGGAGGAGGCCGTCGTCGTCACCCGATAGCGGTCGACACCGAGAAGCAGCCCCGCACTGGCCCCGAGCTCGACGAGCGCCACGCCGGCGCCGTCCCCGCGCCCGCCGTCCGAGGCAGCAGCGAGTCCCGCCGCCACGTAGACGCTGCGGTTGACCTCGTTGGTCTGCGTCGTGCGGGTCGCCACGAGGCGGCGCAGCTCGTCGGCGTGCTCGAGGACGGTCGCGCGGACGTCGGGCCACGGGTCGCCGGTCGGCAGCGCGTCCCGGCCGACGACGCTGGCGTACCACCGGGCGGCAGGGACGTCGGGTCGGCGCAGGACGAGGTCGTGCAGGGCGGCGAACCACAGCACCGGGCGGGCCTGCCCGGGCCGGGCCGCCGTGAGCAGCGCCGCGGTCGGCGGGTCCTCGCCGACGCGCCGGCTCACCGCACCGTAGAGCGGCAGCGACGCGTACTCGGTCGCGAACTCGCGGAACCGGCGCTGCACGTGGGCCAGGCGCTCGGCCTCGGTGCCGGCGTCGCCCTCGCGCGAGGCGTGCCGGTCAGAAGCCGGTGGCACCGTCGACCCGTTCGCGGACGAGGTCGGCATGGCCGTTGTGGCGGGCGTACTCGCCGATGAGGTGCACGTACACGAACCGCACCGAGAACGGCTCGCCGCCGGCCTGCACGACGTCGTCGAGGTCGTGGGCGGCGGCCACGGCGTCCGCCTCGCGCCACTCGTCGAGCAGCGCGGCGTAGTCGTCGGCGGCCCGCTCGACATCGAGCTCGTCGAAGTCGCGGTCGACGCCCTCGCCGAACCCGTGCAGCGGCGCGACGTCCTGGCCGCCGACGCGCTGGCGCCACCAGATGCGCTCGACCTTGCGCAGGTGGCGCAGCAGTCCGAGCAGGCTGACGCCGGAGGGCGCGACCGAGCGCGTCGCCAGCTGCTCACCCGTCAGCCCCGAGCAGATCGCGAGGAGCGTCGCGCGGTGGTGGGCGAGCAGCCCCGCCAGCAGCTCACGCTCACCGGCGACGAGCGAGCCACCCGGCTGCTCGACGCGGGGCGCCGTCCACGACGTCGTGGGCTGCGTCGCGGGTTCCGACGCCGGGCCGGTCGTCATCGGGTGCCTCCGAAGTGCTTGCTGCGCAAGGGCGTTCGCTCGAGCAGGACGGCGACCTCGTGGTGGGAGGTCTGGGGGAACATGTCGAACAGGCGTGCCTCGACGGCACGTAGCGAGGGCATCGCGGCGAGGTCGCGAGCCAGGCTGTCGACGTTGCAGCTGGAGTAGATCACGTGCGAGGCCCAGGACGCCTCGAGCCACGCGGAGAGCCGGGGACCGATGCCGCGCCGGGGCGGGTTGACGACGACGATCGACCGACCGTCCGAGCCGTCCGTCACCGTGGGCAGCAGCGTCACGTCGGTCGCGTCGCCCACGGTGAAGTGGAGGTGGGCGCTCGTGGCACCCGACGCGGCGAGGGTCGCGGCACTGCGGCGGGCCGAGGCGATGGCCTCCGGCGCCACCTCGACGCCCCGCACGACACGATCGGGGCGGCCCGGCGCGACCGCCGCCTGGAGGGCGAACCCGCCCACGCCGCAGTACAGGTCGAGGACGAGGGCCGGGTCGACCCGGGCGACCCAGTCGCGGGCCTGCCGGTACAGCGCCGTGGCGACGCCGGTGTTGGTCTGGAAGAAGCTGTTGGGCCGCAGGAACAGCTCGACGTCCTCGAGACGCATCGGCAGCACGTCGGCGTCGGTCAGGACGATCTCGACCGCACCCTCGGTGACGGCCTTGTGCTCCGGCTGGAGGTTGACCGAGACGACCCGGACCTCGGGCAGCGCGTCGAGGACCATCGGCAGGCGTGAGCGCAGCAGCGCCACATGCTTCTGGGAGCGCAGGACGAACCGCAGCATCGCCTGCCCGTCAGGGGAGTGGGTCAGCAGGACGTGCTTGACCTCGCCGCGGCGCGAGGGCACGTCGTAGGGCTCGAGCCCGAGAACATCGAGAAGGTCGGCCACCCGGGGCACGAGCCCGGCGAGCCCCGGCTCGTAGAGACCGCAGTGACGCAGGTCGGTGCCGAGGCCGCCACCGTCGAGGATGCCGACCGTCACCACGCCGGGGGAGCCCCCGACGACGAGCTTGGCCTTGTTGCGGAAGTGCGACTCCGGAGATGCGTGCGCGGGCAGCCAGGTGGCGCCGGCCAGGACGGGCGCGAGCACGTCGGCAACGTGTCGTTGCTTGTCGGCCAGCTGCCGGTCGTACGGGACGCCCATGAGGGTGCACGAGCGGCACCGGCCGGCGTCGAAGTAGTCGCACTGCATCGGGGCCAAGGCTACGGTCGCCGGCGCGTGTCTACCGCTCGGGGTAGAGGGTCCGCTCGACCTGAAATGACATAATGTCGATTATCGGCGTTATGGGGTCGAGTGCCGAGCGGCCGGCGCCGGCCGCCATGGCTCATCCGTGCCCACCCGACCCGGCGACGCCCAACCACGTGCGCAGCGCGTCCTCGAGCGCCTGACGCTGCTGGGGCGCCAGTCCCGCGAGCAACCGGTCGTCTGCGGCCAGGACGTCGGCCAGGATCTCGTCGACGCGCTGGCGGCCGCGCGCCGTCAGCCGCACGTGCACGGTGCGCCGGTCCGGCTCCTCACGGACGCGCTCGACGAACCCGGGCTTCTCCAGGGCCGCCACCCGCTGCGTCGTGGCACCGGGCGTCACCCGACAGCGCCTCGAGAGCTCGCCGGCCGTCAGGCGGAACGGCTCGCCGGCACGGCGCAGCGTGGCGAGGACGTCGAGGTGGCTCTGGTCGAGCCCGTGGGTGGCCAACGCGGCCGACCGCGCCTCGGCCACGAGCGCCGCGAGACGCACGAGCGGCGTCACGATGCCGATCGAGGACACGTCGAGATCCGGGCGCTCACGCCGCCACGCGTCGACGACGCCCTGGACCTCGTCCCCCGGAACCCTCTCCACCCGCAATACTTTAGCGCTAAATCTCTTCCCGTGGTGCGGTGCGCGGTGGCAGCATCGACGACACACGCGCCACCGCCGGTCCCGTGGGCCGGGCGGCCACGAGGGGTGAGCCATGGACCTGTCCACGTTCTACGCCGTCGTCTCGGCCACGTGCTTCACGCTCGTGGGCCTCTGGTGGTCGGCGGTCGACCGCCGCCGCGAGCTGCTCCGCTCCCCCACGACCCGTCGGCTCGTCGGCGGGGTCTACCTGACCTTCCTGCTCCCGGGCGTCATGGGCCTGTTCGCCCAGGTGGACCCCGGACGCGCGGGCGTCTGGCGCACGAGCTTCGGCGCCGCCGCCCTCGTCGGCGCGTGGTCGACGATCCGCCTCGTGCGCGCGGACCACGGCCCCGGTCCGCGCGGCCCCTTCCGACGACACCACTGGCTCGTGGCCGCGCTCTTCCTGCTCGTGCTCGCGTTCGGCGTGGCCCCGGAGCTCGCCGACGCCGTGGGCCTGAGCGGGCTGCAGGGGGCGGCGATCTGCATCTGCTGCCTCGTCGTGCTCGCGCACGGGCTCGCCTGGGAGCTGCTGACGACCGGGGACGAGCACGAGGCCGCCGGCGGAGCCCACCCCTCCCCCGGCACCGCGCCGGCCGACGGGTGAGCCGCCCGCCAGCCGCCACGGATCACCATGTGGCAGCGGCGTGTTGGTGGCACGGACCGCCCGGGGGCCACGCCTGTGTGGGACGCTCCTGACATGTCCGAAGTCGCCGTCAACGCCGCCCGACCGGAGACCAGGGAGCAGCGCTCCTGGTACTGGTACGACTGGGCCAACTCGGCCTACGTCACGACGACGGCGACCGTGCTCATGGGGCCCTACCTCACCGCCATCGCCAAGGACGCCGCCTGCCCGGGCATCGCGAGCGGCCAGGACTGCCTGACGAACCTGTCGGTCCTCGGCATCCCGATCTCGCCGGGCTCGGTGTACCCGTACACGGTCACCATCTCGACGATCATCTCGGCGATCTTCCTCATCTTCGTCGGGGCCATCGCCGACCGCAGCGCCCACCCGACGCGTCTGTTCGCGGGGTTCGCGTGGGCCGGCGCCGTGGCGGGCTCGCTCATGTTCTTCGTCGCCGGGACCAACTGGCAGCTCGGCGTCCTGCTCGTCATCGTCGCGACGCTGTGCCTGGGCGCCTCCCTCGTCATCTACGACTCGCTGCTCATCCGGATCGCCAACGAGAACGAGCGCGACCGGGTGTCCTCGAAGGGGTGGGCCTTCGGCTACCTCGGCGGTGGCATCCTGCTCGCCCTGAACTTCGCGCTCATGAGCTTCTACGACCAGCTCGGGCTGACCGAGGGCATGGCGGTGCGGATCAACATCCTCAGTGCCGGGCTCTGGTGGGCGGGGTTCACCCTGATCCCCTACCTCGGCCTGCGCCACCTGACCGGCACGGTGACCACGCCCGTCGAGCGTTCGGCGGGCGTGGTCGGCGGCAGCATCGCGCAGCTGCGCAAGACGTTCCGTGAGCTGCGCAACTACCCGCAGACGCTGCTGTTCCTCGTCGCCTACCTGTTCTTCAACGACGGCATCCAGACCGTCATCGGCAACTCGAGCCTCTACGGCCAGGAGGAGCTGGGCTTCTCCCAGAGCACCGTGCTCGGCCTGTTCCTCTTCGTGCAGTTCGTCGCCTGGGGCGGAGCGCGCCTGTTCGGTGCGGTGGCCGCCCGCATCGGCGCCTGGCGCACCGTGCTGTCCGGCATCGTCATGTGGACCGTCGTGGTCGTCATCGCGTTCTTCGTGCCCGCCCAGCAGCTCGCGCTCTTCTTCGCGCTCGGCCTGCTCATCGGCATCGTCCTCGGCGGCACCCAGGCGCTGTCGCGCTCGCTCTACAGCCAACTCATCCCGCAGGGCCGGGAGGCCGAGTTCTTCAGCCTCTACCAGGCCATGGAGCGCGGCACGAGCTGGTTCGGCACGCTGCTCTTCGGCCTCGTCTACCAGTTCAGCCACAGCTACCGCTGGGCCATCGTGGCGCTCGTCGTCTTCTTCGTCGTGGGCGGCGTGCTGCTCTCGCGGGTCCGGATGCGCGAGGGCATCGAGCAGGCCGGCAACCCGGTCCCCGCCGTGATCTGACACGCGCTTACAATTCGCGCCCCGGCGGGGAACAAGTCAACCGTTTCGCTCGTTCATGCGTCTGTGAGGGTAAGACACCCGCAGGGTGTCGTGTTAAGGCAGATGTCTGGAGGGGTCCACATGGCCGATCGAGCACTTCGCGGTTCCAACCTCGGTGCGAGGAGCATGGAGTCGGACGACAACGTCGTACCGAGTGAGCGACAGATCACGATCTACGTGTGCCCCGAGGGCCACCGCACCGAGCTCCCGTTCTCGATCGAGGCCGACGTGCCTCCCACGTGGGAGTGCCGCTGCGGTCTCGACGCCAAGCTGCAGGGCGGCGGCCCCGAGCCGGAGGCCAAGCCCGTCAAGCACGTGCGCACGCACTGGGACATGCTCCTGGAGCGCCGGTCCATCCCCGAGCTCGAGGAGCTGCTCGAGGAGCGCCTGACGCTGCTGCGCGAGTCCCGGGGCGAGAAGCCGCGTCGGCGCAAGAGCGCCTGACGCCCTCCCACGGCACGAACCACCGAGGAGCCCGCCCCGTTCGTGGGGGCGGGCTCCTCGTCGTGCTGGTGGACGGCGGTGACGTGGACGGCCGTCAGCGGCCGCCGGTCAGTGGTCGCCGATCAGTGGTCGTCCTCGTCGATGATCTCGCCCTCGACGACCTCGTCGCTCGAGGCCGAGCGCGTCGGTCCGGACGGCGGGGTGGTGGCGTCCCAGCCCGGCTGCGCGGTCACCGTCGGGCCGCCGAACCGCTCGGCCGAGGCGACGAGGTGGCGCGAGATGACGGCTTCGAGCAGCCGTCGGGCCACCGGGCGCGTCACGGGAAGCACGAGGAGCAGGCCGAGGACGTCGCTGACGAACCCCGGCACGAGCAGCAGCGTCCCGCCGGCCAGGACCACGGCGCCGTCGGCCAGCTCCCGAGCCGGCATCCGGCCGCTGCGCAGTGCCTGGTTGAGCGCCCGCCAGGCCTTGCCGCCCTCGCCGCGGATGATCCAGGCGCCGAGCAGCGACGTGGCGATGAGCAGCAGGAAGGTCCACCACCCGCCGATCGCCTCGCCGACCGCGACGATGACGGCGATCTCGACGATCGGCGCGACGAGCAGCGCCACGACGCCGAGCCGCGACAGGCGCAGACCGCGCCGCCCGCCCGGACGCCCGCCGGGGCCACCCGGAGGCGCGTCGGGACGCGGGGGCGTCGTCACGACCGCTCCCCCACGGGCGCGGCTGCCTCCCGCCGGCCTCGGGCCAGGCCGCGCACCTGGGCGGCCCGGTGCGCCAGGCCCCAGCGGGTGACGCTCGTCAGGGCCTCGCGGACGATGTCATGGCCCATCTTCGACACGCCGACCTCGCGCTCGACGAAGGTGATCGGCACCTCGACGACGCGCAACCCGGCCCGGACCGCACGCAGCGTCAGGTCGATCTGGAAGCAGTAGCCCTGGGACTGGACGCCGTCGAGGCCCATGGTGCGCAGCGCGCTCGTGCGATAGGCCCGGTAGCCGGCGGTGGCGTCGTTGACGTGCATGCCGAGCATGACCTTGGTGTAGACGTTGGCACCCACCGACAGCACCTTGCGGTGCACCGGCCAGTTGCGCACCTCGCCGCCGCGGACCCAGCGCGCCCCGATGACGAGGTCGGCGTCGGCGAGCGCCGCGAGCAGCGACGGCAGCTGCTCGGGAAGGTGCGAGCCGTCGGCGTCCATCTCGACGGCGGCGTCGTAGCCCTCGTCCATGACGAGGCGGAAACCGGCGAGGTAGGCCTTGCCGAGGCCCTCCTTGCCGCTGCGGTGCATGACGCGCACCTGCCCGTCCGTCGCGGCGATGGAGTCGGCGACCGCGCCGGTACCGTCGGGCGAGTTGTCGTCGAGGACGACGACGTCGACCTCCGGCGCGCTCGCCCGCACGCGAGCGATGATCCCCGGCAGGTTCTCGCGCTCGTTGTAGGTCGGGATGAGCACGGCCACCCGGGTGACCGGCTCACGCTGCGTCGTCGTCATCCTCGTCCTTCAGTCCTTCTCGTGTCTGCCGCCGTCGGAGGTTCGCCCCTGCCGAAGCCCCGACCAGGGCCAGCAGCGCGGCTGCCGCGAGCCACTCGGGTGCCTCACCGACGCGCGTCGCCAGGGTCGGCGCGTCCCGCAATGGTAGGGCCCCGCGGACGACCGCCTGTGTGAACAACGAGGTGACCTGGTGGGCGGTTCCGTCAGGGGTGATGAGGGCGCTCTGGCCCACCGTCGAGACGTGGACGACGGACCTCCCGAGCTCCATGGCACGGATCCGGCTGATCGCCAGCTGCTGCGGCGACTCGGCCGTGAACCCGAAGGTCGCGTTGTTCGTCTGGACCACCAGGACGTTGGCGCCGGAGGTCACGACGTCGCGCATGATGTCGTCGTAGGCCACCTCGAAGCAGATGGCGATGCCCGCACGGATCTGCTGGCCGTTCGCCGCCTTCACCGTGAAGACGCCGGGACCGGTGCCCTGGGCGAAGTCGCGCCGGACGAGGT
>JAEWFB010000434.1 GCA_023389095.1 Actinomycetes bacterium | reverse complement strand
ACGTTCTCGGCCCCGGTCAGGCGCGCCACCCAGCGCTCCAGGCCGATCGCGAACCCGCCGTGCGGCGGCATCCCGTGCGCGAAGGCGTCGAGGTAGCCGCCGAGCACCGACGCGTCGGTCCCGGTGCGCGCGAGCGCCGCGGCGTAGTCCGACGGTCGGTGCAGCCGCTGCCCGCCGGTCGTCAGCTCGAGGCCGCGGAAGAGCAGGTCGAAGCTGTTGCTCCAGCGCTCGTCGCCCGGCCGGGGGTGGGTGTAGAACGGCCGCTTGGCCATCGGGTAGCCCTCCACGGCAAGGAAGTCCGAACCGTGCTCGGCCAGGGCCCAGGCCCCGAGGGCCCGCTCGTGCGCCGGGCTGAGGTCGGGCTCGTGCCGGTCCGCGCCGACGAGGGCCAGCGCGTCGCTGAAGTGCACCACCGGGATCTGCTCGGGCACGACGGGCAGCTCGATACCGAGCGCCGCGACCGCGTCGGACGCGTCGACCCGCACCGACTCGACCATGCCGGCGACCGCCTCACGGAGCACCGCGAGCACGTCACGGTGGTCGCGGACGAAGCCGAGCTCGGCGTCGAGCGAGGTGTACTGCGCGAGGTGGCGGACCGTGTCGTGCGGTTCGGCGCGGAACACCGGACCGACCTCGAAGACCCGCTCGAACACCCCCACGAGCATCTGCTTGTAGAGCTGCGGGCTCTGCGCCAGGTAGGCCGTGCGCCCGAAGTAGTCGACGGTGAAGACGTTGGCGCCGGACTCCGTGGCGGTGCCGACGAGCTTCGGCGTGGCGATCTCGGTGAACTCGAGACCGCCCAGCGCAGAACGGAACCCGCGCATCGAGGCCGCGGCGATGGACCAGGCGGCACGGTGGCGCGGGTGCCGCAGCGTGACGGCGGCATGGTCCAGGAGCGTCGGCAGCCCGGCCCCGAAGGTGGGGCGCCAGAGCTCGGCGGGCGGCGCCTGGGCCGGTTCGGTCAGGGCCTGCACCACGGGCTCGACGAGCTCGGCACCGCCCGGTGCCGACGGGTTGAGGCTGACGCGTCCGGTGACCCGCACCGTCGTCTCCTCGGGCACGGACGCCAGGGCCGCGAGGGCCTCCGGCTCGCGGACGACGACCTGGGCCAGGCCCGAGCGGTCGCGCACGACGAGGAAGCTGACGCTCGCGAGGACGCGACGCCGGTGCACCCATCCCATGAGGACGGCCGAGCCGCCGTCGCCGACGGTGGCGAGGTCGCGGGCGAGGACGCGGGCCGGTCCTGCCGGGCCGGTGGGGCTGGGTGTCACGTGCGTCGTGACGGTCGCTGGGGTTGGTTGCATTCCGTTCACCTCCGGTGGGTTCGTGCCCCGGAGGTGTGGGCGATGGGGAATGTCGCTGTGCCACCACACCTTCGCCACCGCGGAAGTGCGGTGGCCTCTTGTCGTGCTCGGCTCAGGATCGTCAGGCCCGTCATCGCCGTGCGGCCACCCTACGCCGATCGAGAGAACACTCCGTCCCCCTTTTCGGCGCCCGCGCGCTCCCGCACGAGTGGACGGAGTGTTCTCTCGATCGTCAGCATCACGGCAGCGAGCTCGGCCGGGGCACGCGCCGGGCGAAGCAGGCGCCAACAACGCGACTCAGTCGAAGTGGATGTCGAGCCCGTGGTGCGGGAAGACGGCCGACCGGGTGGCCATGACCGCGCGGTCGACCTCGCTCGCCGGGTCGTAGCCCATCTCCCAAGACCGCCACCACAGCGGGCCGTCCTCGGCCGTGAGGTCGCCCATCCGTCGCGGGCCGGGCCGGCCGAACACCCGCTCGACGTGCTCGCGCCACTCCTGGGGCACCTCGACCGACGTCTTGACCGGGGCGTGCGCCGCGATCGCGGTCAGGTGCGTCCACGTGCGCGGCACGACGTCGACGACCTCGTAGCCCCCACCGCCGACCGCGACCCAGCGCCCGTCGCACACGTCGTGCGCGAGCCGGTGGAAGGCGTCGGCTGCCGCGCGCTGGGCGTCGACGGTGACGGCGAAGTGCGCGAGCGGGTCCTCGGCGTGGGTGTCGCACCCGTGCTGGGTGACGAGGACGTCGGGCTTGAAGGACCGCACGACCGCCGGGACGACGGCGTGGATGGCGCGCAGCCAGCCGGCGTCGGTGAGGCCGGGCGGCAGCGAGACGTTGACCGCGCTGCCCTCGGCGCCCTTGCCGCCGATGTCGCTCGGCCAGCCGGTGCCGGGGAACAGCGCCCGGCCCGACTCGTGCACCGAGATGGTCAGGACCCTCGGGTCGTCCCAGAAGATCCGCTCGACGCCGTCGCCGTGGTGCACGTCGACGTCGACGTACGCGACGCGCTCGGCGCCGTGGTCGAGCAGCCACCGGATGGCGACGGCGATGTCGTTGTAGACGCAGAACCCGCTGGCCGCCCCCGGCATCGCGTGGTGCAGGCCGCCGGTGAAGTTGACGCCGTGCTCGGTGGTGCCCTCCCACACGGCCCGGGCGCTGTCGACGGTGCCGGACACGATGCGGGCGCTCGCCGCGTGCATGCCGCGGAACGCGGGGTCGTCGTCGGTGCCGAGCCCGTAGGACGCGTCGGCCGACGCCGGGTCCGCGGACGCGGCCCTGACGGCCGCGACGTAGTCGGCGTCGTGGACGGTCTCGATGAGGTCGTCGGGCGCCGGGTCGGCCCCGACGACCTCGACACCCGGCGCGTCGAAGACCCCGAGGGCGTCGCAGAGGCGCGCCGTGAGGTCGAGCCGAGCGGGCGCCATGGGGTGGGTCGGGCCGAAGTCGTACCGCGTGAACGAGGAGTCCCAGACGACCCGAGCCTGACTTGGCATGATTGGAACGCTATCGCGTCCGACGAGGCGCGAGCCCCGCGAAAGAGGTATCTCACATGGCCCGCAACCGCCTGTTCGACGACGACGTCCTCGTCATCGGGCTCGGACGATTCGGCTCGGCCGTCGCCCTCGAGCTGACGCGCCTCGGGCACCGGGTCATCGCGGTCGAGCGCGACAACGGCATCGCCGAGTCCTACGTCAACAAGGTGGCCAAGGTCGTGCACGCCGACATGGCGCACTCCTCGGCGCTCGACATGATCCGCGACGCGCGTCCGAAGATCGCCATCGTCGGGATCGGCTCCTCGGTCGAGTCCTCGGTGCTCGCGGCCGCCAACCTCGTCGACGCCGGGGTGCCCTCGATCTGGGCCAAGGCGCTCTCCCCCGAGCACAAGCGGATCCTCAGCCGCATCGGGGTGCACCACGTCATCTCGCCGGAGGCCGACTCGGGCCGGCGCGTCGCGCACCTCGTCAACGGCAAGATGCTCGACTACATCGAGTTCGACGACGGGTTCGCCATCGTCAAGCTCAAGCCGCCGAGCGAGACGATCGGCTTCACGCTCGAGCAGAGCCAGGTGCGGCGCAAGTACGGCGTGACCATCGTCGGGGTCAAGGCGCCGGGCGAGGACTTCACCTACGCGGTGCCGCAGACGAAGATCTCGGCGCACCACATGCTCATCGTCAGTGGTCCGACCGAGCTCATCGAGCGCTTCGCCGCGCGCCCGTGAGCCCCCGCCCCGTCGGTCAGGCATCGAGCGAGGGTTCGTCGCCACCCGCGACGCCGACCGGTCCGTGGCTGCTCGTCGGCGCGGGACGGTTCGCCTCCGAGCTGGGGATGCTCGCGGCCCTCGGGGTGGGCGGCTGGACGGTGGGCGCGAGGGCCGGGACGGCTGTCGGCGTGGTCCTCGCGGTCGCCCTGCCGGTGCTGGCCGCAGTGCTGTGGGGCCGGTGGGTGGCCCCGCGGGCGGGGCACCGACTCGAGGACCCGGCCCGCCTGGGCGTCGAGCTCGTGCTGTTCGCGGCGGCCGCGGGCGGCCTGGTGCTCGCCGGTCACCCCGGCTGGGCGCTGGCCCTCGCGCTCCTCTGGGCGG
>JAEWFB010000351.1 GCA_023389095.1 Actinomycetes bacterium | reverse complement strand
GCCTGACCGAGGTGACCGGCGGCCAGGCGGCCCCGGGCATCCCGGGGCTGGCCGCCGTCTGTGCGGTCGGCCTGCTGGGCCTGCTCACGGGCGGACGCGTCATCCGCGCCGTCTCCGCGGTGGCCATGGTCCTCGCCTCCCTCGGGGCGCTGGCCTTCACGCTGCTCGTCGCGCTGCGCCCGGTCGACGCCGTCGCCGGGGCCGTCGCCCGCGAGCTGGCCCGCACCACGGCGCCCGATGCCACGGGCGCGACGACGCCGTGGGCCTGGGTCGCGGTCGTCGTGGCCGTCGCGCTCGTCGCCGGATGCGTCCTCACCGCCCTGTCGAGCCGGTCCTGGGCGGGCCTGTCGGGCCGCTACGAACGGGGCGAGCGACCCGAGAGCGGACCCCGCGGCGAGGTGCGCACGGCGTGGGACGAGCTGTCCGACGGGGGCGATCCCACCCTGCGCGACGCCCCCGACGAGACCTGAGGCAAGGCCCACCGGAAGACCTGACAGAATGGCCGGGTCGGACCTCCGGACCCCGGCCGACGCGACGAGAGAGGACGCCATGGAAGAGCAGCACGAGGACCACGGACACAGCGTCGCCGCGTGGACGGCAGTCGGCATCATCCTGCTCGGGTCGGCCGTCGCCGCCATCGCGGTCGTCGTGCCCAGCCTGCTGCTCGGCATCATCGGCGCGGCCATCATCGTCCTCGGCGCGATCGCCGGACGGGTCATGTCGATGGCCGGGTACGGCAGCTCCTCGCACCACGCGCAGGCCGGCAGCCTCGTCGACGCGCCGGACGAGGCCGGCACGCAGACCCTCGGCCAGAGCTGAGCACCGTGGCGACGGTCCTCGACGGGATCATCAACGGCGTCCGGGAGGATCTCGGGCGCCGTCGTGCCGCGACGCCGCTCGCCGAGCTCGAGCGTCGGGTGGCCGACGCCGCCCCCGCCCTCGACCCGCTGCCGGGCTTCCGCGACGCCCACGGCGTCGCGGTCATCGCCGAGGTCAAGCGCTCGAGCCCGAGCAAGGGCGCGCTGGCGCAGATCCCCGAGCCGGGCCGGCTCGCCTCGGCCTACGCCGCCGGCGGGGCCGCCGCGATCAGCGTCCTCACCGAGGAGCGTCGCTTCGGCGGCACCCTGGCCGACCTCGACGAGGTCCGGCGCAGCGTACGGACTCCGTTGCTGCGCAAGGACTTCATGGTCGAGGGCTACCAGGTCACCGAGGCCCGCGCGCACGGCGCCGATCTCGTGCTGCTCATCGTGGCGGCCCTCGACGACGCGCAGCTGCGCGACCTCGGCCAGCAGGCTCACGACCTCGGCATGACGTGCCTCGTCGAGGTCCACGACGCCGCCGAGCTCGAGCGCGCGATGGCGGCCGACGCGGTGCTCGTCGGCATCAACGCCCGCAACCTCAAGACCCTCGAGGTCGACCCCCGCACCGTCACCGACCTGCTGCCGCGCATCCCGCACGGGGTGCTGGCCGTCGCCGAGTCCGGTGTCGCCGGGCCCGACGACGTCGCCGCATACGTCCACGCGGGCGCCGACGCCGTGCTCGTCGGCGAGGCGCTCGTCAGGGACGGCGACCCCGAGGCCGCCGTCCGTTCGTTCATGGACGCCGCCGCCGCGGCGCGCACCGCCGGTGCGCCCGCCGCCGGCGTCAGGGAGAGGGCATGACCGCATCACCCGCACCGCAGACCGCAGCAGCACCGGCCCCGCACGGGCGGTTCGGAGAGTTCGGCGGACGCTACGTCCCCGAGGCGCTCATCCCCGCGCTCGAGCAGCTCGAGGAGGTGTGGCGCAAGGCCGTCGTCGACCCCGAGTTCGTCGGCGAGCTCGAGCGGCTCCAGCGCACCTACACGGGCCGGCCGAGCATCATCACCGAGGTGCCCCGCTTCGCCGAGCACTGCGGCGGCGCGCGGGTCATCCTCAAGCGCGAGGACCTCAACCACACCGGCTCGCACAAGATCAACAACGTGCTCGGCCAGGCGCTGCTGACCAAGCGGATGGGCAAGACCCGCGTCATCGCCGAGACCGGTGCCGGGCAGCACGGCGTCGCCACGGCCACCGCGGCCGCCCTCCTGGGCCTCGAGTGCGTCGTCTACATGGGCCGCAAGGACACCGAGCGCCAGGCGCTCAACGTCGCCCGGATGCAGCTGCTCGGCGCCACCGTCGTGCCGGTCGACAACGGCAGCAAGACCCTCAAGGACGCCGTCAACGAGGCGTTCCGCGACTGGGTGGCCAACGTCGACACCACGCACTACGTGCTCGGCACCGTCACCGGCCCCCACCCGTTCCCCGAGATGGTCCGCGACTTCCACCGCGTCATCGGCGTCGAGGCCCGCCAGCAGGTCCTCGACCTCGTCGGGCGGCTGCCCGACGTCGTCTGCGCGTGCGTCGGCGGCGGGTCCAACGCCATGGGCATCTTCCACCGCTTCATCGACGACGCGTCGGTCAAGCTCGTCGGCCTCGAGGCCGGCGGGTCCGGTGTCGAGTCGGGCAAGCACGCGGCGCGCTTCGCCGCCGGCACGCCGGGCGTCCTGCACGGGGCGTTCACCTACGTGCTCCAGGACGACGACGGCCAGACCATCGAGTCGCACAGCGTGTCGGCGGGCCTCGACTACCCGAGCGTCGGCCCCGAGCACGCGCACCTGCTGCGCACCGGTCGGGCCGAGTACCGGCCGATCACCGACGTCGAGGCGATGGAGGCCTTCCGGCTCCTGGCGCAGACCGAGGGCATCCTGCCGGCCATCGAGAGCGCGCACGCGCTCGCCGGCGCCATGCAGCTCGGCCGCGAGCTCGGGCCCGACGCCGTCGTGCTCGTCAACCTCTCGGGCCGCGGCGACAAGGACGTCCACACGGCCGCCGCGTGGTTCGGGCTCATCGGCGACGAGGGTGAGACCGTCATCGCCGACGCCGCAACCGACCTCGCGGCCACCGCCGACGACGGCGCCAAGGGCATGGGAGAGCAGCTGTGAGCGTCGGACCCGTCCTGCAGGCCTGCCGCGACGAGGGCCGCGCCGCCCTCGTCGGCTACCTGCCCGTCGGCTTCCCGTCCGTCGAGGGCTCGGTCGAGGCGATGCGCGTGCTCGTCGAGAACGGCGTCGACGTCGTCGAGGTCGGCGTGCCCTACAGCGACCCCGTCATGGACGGTCCCGTCATCCAGGACGCCGCCGTGCGCGCGCTCGCGGCCGGCGTCCACCTCAAGGACGTCTTCACCGCGGTGCGGGCCGTCGCCGACGCCGGGGCCGAGGCGCTCGTCATGACGTACTGGAACCCGGTGCTGCACTACGGCGTCGAGCGCTTCGCCGCCGACCTCGCGGCCGCCGGGGGAGCGGGACTCATCACTCCCGACCTCATCCCCGACGAGGCCGGCGAGTGGATCGCCGCCGCCGACGCGCACGACCTCGACAAGGTCTTCCTCGTCGCCCCGAGCTCCACGCCCGAACGCCTCGCCTACGTCACGGCGGCGAGTCGCGGCTTCGTCTACGCGACCGCCGTCATGGGCGTCACCGGCGCCAGGTCGTCCGTCGGCTCCCAGGCCGACGCCCTCGTGGCCCGCACGCGCGAGCACACCGAGCTGCCGGTCTGCGTCGGCCTCGGCGTCTCCACGGGCGAGCAGGCGGCCCAGGTCGGACGCTTCGCCGACGGCGTCATCGTCGGCTCGGCGCTCGTGCGCTGCCTCACCGAGGCGGCCTCGCCCGAGGCCGGGCTCGAGGCGCTCGGCGCGCTCGCCCGCGAGCTCGCGGCCGGTGTCCGGGCGGTGCGCGGATGAGCACGCTCGCCTCCCTGCCCACCTACATCCCGTCGCCGACGGTGGGGGTGTGGCACCTCGGCCCGCTGCCGATCCGCGGCTACGCCATGTGCATCCTCGCCGGCATCGTCGTGGCCGTCTGGCTCACGTCGCGCCGGCTCACGGCCATGGGCTACAAGCGTGGGGTTGCCATCGACATCTCGGCGTGGGCGGTGCCCTTCGGCATCGTCGGCGGGCGCCTGTACCACCTCATCACGACGCCGCAGCCCTACTTCGGCCCGAACGGCAACCCCTGGAAGGCCTTCGCCATCTACGAGGGCGGCCTCGGCATCTGGGGTGCCGTGGCGCTCGGGGCGCTCGGTGCGTGGATCGGGGCGCGCCACCACGACGTCAGCTTCCGCCACTTCGTCGACGCGGCCGCACCGGGCCTGGCCATCGCGCAGGCCATGGGTCGGTTCGGCAACTGGTTCAACAACGAGATCTACGGCGCCCCCACGGACCTGCCGTGGAAGCTGAAGATCTACGTCTGGGACACCAGCGCCGGCCACGCCGTCCTCGACTCCGCAGGGCATCCCGTCGTCAAGGGCTACTACCAGCCCACCTTCCTCTACGAGGCCCTCTGGTGCCTCGCGCTCGCCGCGTTCCTGCTCTGGCTGGGCCGCCACCGGCAGCTGCGGGCCGGCCAGACGTTCGCCGCCTACGTCATGGGCTACCCGGTCGGGCGGATCGTCATCGAGAACATGCGCAGCGACGAGGCCAACCACATCCTCGGCCAGCGCGTGAACACGTGGGTGTCGATCCTCGTCTTCCTCCTCGGACTCCTGCTCTGGTTCCGCTTCGGCCGGATGGCCCAGCCCGACACGCCGCGTCACGACGACGCCCCCGACGCCGAACCGGACCTCCCCGGCGACGCGTCCGAAGATCCTGCGGCGGACGAGCACGGCGACGGGGCAAACGACGCCCCCGACGCTCCGGCGGAGAAGGAGCGGGCGTCGGGCGCCTGAGGCGACTTTCGTCACCTTCGACCGCGCTGTCCACGCACGGCGTCTCAGCATCCGAAATCTGGCGTATCAACAGGTAGGACGGCGAGCGGCTCCGCTAACCTCGTCGCAACACAGCCTGTGGCCAGCGCCGTCCACACGCTCTTCGTCATGCGTTGCGGCCCTCCACGCCGCTCCTTGGTACCCGAGAAGGACGGTGAACATGTCGCCGCACACCCGTACCCGGAACCTCTTCAGTGCACAGCCTGAGGACTCCGGTCTCTACCGCCGCGAGTTCGAGCACGACGCCTGTGGTGTCGCCCTCATCGCGACGATGCGCGGGAGCGCCGGGCACGACATCGTCGACCACGCCCTGACGGCGCTGCGCAACCTCGACCACCGCGGGGCCACCGGCGCCGACCCGCTCGTCGGCGACGGCGCCGGCGTCCTGACGCAGATCCCCGACGCGTTCTTCCGGGGCGTCCTGCCGTTCACGCTGCCCAACGCCGGGGCCTACGCCGCGGGCATCGCCTTCCTGCCGGCCGACGCCGTCGAGCGGGCCGCGGCCAAGGCCCGCATCGAGGAGATCGCGGCCCAGGAGAACCTCAAGGTCCTCGGCTGGCGCGACGTCCCCGTCGAGGCCGACCTCGTGGGCCAGGTCGCCCGCGACTGCATGCCGCACTTCGAGCAGCTCTTCGTCAGCAGCTCGATCGGCCGGCAGGTCGCCCTGGGCCTCGACCGGCTCGCCTTCTGCCTGCGCAAGCGCGCCGAGCGCGAGGTCGACGTCTACTTCGCGTCGCTGTCGGCCCGCACCATCGTCTACAAGGGCATGCTGACGACCGGACAGCTCGAGCCGTTCTTCCCCGACCTGTCCGACCCGCGGTTCGCCACCGAGCTCGCCCTCGTGCACTCGCGGTTCTCGACGAACACGTTCCCGTCGTGGCCGCTCGCGCACCCGTACCGGCTCATCGCCCACAACGGCGAGATCAACACCGTCAAGGGCAACCGCAACTGGATGCACGCCCGCGAGAGCCTGCTCACGAGCGACATCATCCCGGGCGACCTCAACCGGCTCTTCCCGATCTGCACGCCCGAGGCGTCCGACTCGGCCAGCTTCGACGAGGTCCTCGAGCTGCTCCACCTCGGCGGCCGCTCGCTGCCGCACGCCGTCCTCATGATGATCCCGGAGGCCTGGGAGAACCACGAGACGATGGACCCGGCCCGCAAGGCCTTCTACGAGTTCCACTCCAGCTTCATGGAGCCGTGGGACGGCCCGGCCAACGTCTGCTTCACCGACGGCACCCTCGTCGGCGCGGTCCTCGACCGCAACGGCCTGCGCCCCGGTCGATACGCCGTCACCGACGACGGGCTCGTCGTGCTCGCCTCGGAGACCGGCGTCCTCGACCTCGACCCGGAGCACGTCGTCCAGCGCGGGCGGCTGCAGCCCGGCAAGATGTTCCTCGTCGACACCGAGCACGGCCGGATCGTCGGCGACGACGAGATCAAGTCGCAGCTGGCCGCGGCCAAGCCGTACGCCGAGTGGCTGCACGCGGGCCTCATCCGCCTCGAGGACCTCCCCGAGCGCGAGCACATCGTCCACACGGCGGCCTCGGTCGCGCGCCGCCAGCAGACGTTCGGCTACACCGCGGAGGAGCTGCGCATCCTCCTCGCGCCGATGGCCCGCACCGGTGGCGAGGCGCTCGGCTCGATGGGCACCGACACCCCGATCGCCGTGCTGTCCTCGCGCCCGCGCCTGCTCTTCGACTACTTCACCCAGCTCTTCGCGCAGGTGACCAACCCGCCGCTCGACGCGATCCGCGAGGAGCTCGTCACCTCGCTCGGCACGTTCATGGGCCCGGAGGGCAACGCCCTGTCGGCGTCGCCGGCGCACGCCCGCCAGCTCGTCCTCGAGTTCCCGGTCATCGACAACGACGAGCTCGCCAAGATCGTGCACATCAACGCCGACGGCGACCTGCCCGGCTACGCGACGCACGTGGTCCGCGGACTCTACGACGTCACCGGCGGCGCGCGGGCCATGCGCGAACGGCTCGAGGAGATCTTCGCCGAGGTGTCGCAGGCCATCGCCCGCGGCGCGCGCTTCGTCGTGCTCTCCGACCGCGACTCCGGCCGCGACCTCGCACCGATCCCGTCGCTGCTGCTCACGGCCGCCGTGCACCACCACCTGATCCGCGAGAAGACCCGCACGCAGGTGGGCCTGCTCGTCGAGGCCGGCGACGTCCGCGAGGTGCACCACGTCGCGCTGCTCATCGGCTTCGGCGCCGCCGCGGTCAACCCGTACCTGGCCATGGAGACCGTCGAGGACCTCGTCCGGTCGCGCCAGATCGAGGGCGTCACGCCCGAGAAGGCCGTCGCGAACCTCATCAAGGCGCTCGGCAAGGGCGTCCTCAAGGTCATGTCGAAGATGGGCATCTCGACCGTCGCGTCCTACCGCGGCGCCCAGGTGTTCGAGGCGATCGGCCTGTCCCAGGACCTCGTCGACCGCTACTTCACCGGCACGGTGAGCCAGCTCGGCGGCGTCGGGCTCGACGTCATCGCCCGCGAGGCCGCCGAGCGGCACGCCAAGGCCTACCCGCCCGACGGCGTCCACCAGCCGCACCGGGTCCTCGAGGTCGGTGGCGAGTACCAGTGGCGGCGTGAGGGCGAGCCGCACCTCTTCGACCCCGAGACGGTCTTCCGCCTCCAGCACTCGACGCGCCAGCGTCGCTACGACGTGTTCAAGCAGTACACGAACCGCGTCGACGACCAGACGACGCGCCTCATGACGCTGCGCGGCCTCATGGGCTTCCGGCCCACCGGCGTCACCGGCCGCCTGCCGGTGCCGATCGAGGAGGTCGAACCGGTCAGCGAGATCGTCAAGCGGTTCAACACCGGCGCGATGAGCTACGGCTCGATCTCGCAGGAGGCCCACGAGACCCTCGCCGTCGCGATGAACCACCTCGGCGGCCGCTCGAACACCGGCGAGGGCGGCGAGGACCTCGATCGGCTCCTCGACCCCGAGCGTCGTTCTGCCGTCAAGCAGGTCGCGTCGGGACGCTTCGGCGTCACGAGCCTCTACCTGACGCACTCCGACGACATCCAGATCAAGATGGCCCAGGGCGCCAAGCCCGGCGAGGGCGGGCAGCTGCCCGGCCACAAGGTGTACCCGTGGGTGGCGCGCACCCGGCACTCGACGCCCGGCGTCGGCCTCATCAGCCCGCCGCCGCACCACGACATCTACTCGATCGAGGACCTCGCCCAGCTGATCCACGACCTCAAGAACGCCAACCCGGCGGCGCGGGTCCACGTCAAGCTCGTCGCGGAGGTCGGCGTCGGCACCGTCGCGGCCGGCGTGTCCAAGGCGCACGCCGACGTCGTGCTCATCTCGGGCCACGACGGCGGCACGGGTGCCAGCCCCCTCACCTCGCTCAAGCACGCCGGCGCCCCGTGGGAGCTGGGCCTCGCCGAGGCCCAGCAGACGCTCGTGCTCAACGGGCTGCGCGACCGCATCGTCGTGCAGGTCGACGGCCAGCTCAAGACCGGTCGCGACGTCGTCGTCGCCGCCCTCCTGGGTGCCGAGGAGTTCGGCTTCGCCACCGCCCCGCTCGTCGTCTCCGGCTGCGTCATGATGCGGGTCTGCCACCTCGACACGTGTCCCGTCGGCATCGCCACCCAGAACCCCGAGCTGCGGGCCCGCTTCACCGGCAAGCCCGAGTTCGTCGAGACCTTCTTCGAGTACATCGCCGAGGAGGTCCGCGAGCACCTCGCCGCGCTCGGGTTCCGCTCGATCGAGGAGGCGGTCGGCCAGGTCGGCAGCCTCGACATCGAGAAGGCCGTCGCGCACTGGAAGGCCTCGGGGCTCGACCTCACGCCGATCCTGTCCGTCGCCGACAACCCGACCGGTGGCACGCTGCACCAGTCGACGGCCCAGGACCACGGCCTCGACAAGGCGCTCGACAACGAGCTGCTGACGCGGGCGCTGCCGGCCATCGAGAGCGGCGAGCAGGTGCGCTCGGCGATCGCCGTGCGCAACGTCAACCGGACGGTCGGCACGATGCTCGGCCACCACGTGACCAAGTCGCACCCGCACGGCCTGCCCGACAACACCATCGAGCTGACGATGACCGGCTCGGGCGGCCAGTCCTTCGGGGCGTTCCTGCCGGCCGGCGTCACGATGCAGCTGTTCGGCGACGCCAACGACTACGTCGGCAAGGGCCTGTCCGGCGGACGCGTCGTCGTCCGCCCGGCGAAGGAGGCGCGCCTCGTCGCCGAGGAGAACGTCATCGCCGGCAACGTCATCGCCTACGGCGCGACGACCGGCGAGCTGTTCCTGCGCGGCGTCGTGGGGGAGCGGTTCTGCGTCCGCAACTCCGGCGCGCACGCGGTCGTCGAGGGCGTCGGCGACCACGGCTGCGAGTACATGACCGGCGGCGTCGCCGTCGTGCTCGGGGCCACCGGACGCAACTTCGCGGCCGGCATGTCGGGCGGCGTCGCGTACGTCCTCGACCTCGACCCGCGGCTCGTCAACACCGAGCTCGTCGACCTCACCGCGCTGCGGCCCGACGACGAGACGACGCTGCACGCCCTGCTCGAGGGGCACGCGCAGTGGACCGGTTCCCCGGTCGCGCAGGCGCTGCTCGACGACTGGGCGACCGCCCGCGAGCGGTTCACGCTCGTCCTTCCCCGCGACTACCAGCGCGTCCTCGACGTCCGCGCCGCGGCCGAGGCCGAGGGCCTCGACCCCGACGGCGCCGACGTGTGGAACCGGATCATGGAGGCTTCCCGTGGCTGACCCCCAGGGCTTTCTCACCACCCGCGAGCGCGAGCTCCCGACCCGTCGTCCGGTCCCGGTCCGCATCCGGGACTGGAAGGAGGTCTACGAGGAGCAGGAGCGCGGCCAGCTCGAGCGCCAGGCCGGGCGCTGCATGGACTGCGGCATCCCGTTCTGCCACTCCGGCTGCCCGCTGGGCAACCTCATCCCGGAGTGGAACACCCTCGCCTGGCGCGGCGACTGGGCCGACGCCATCGAGCGGCTCCACGCCACGAACAACTTCCCGGAGTTCACCGGGCGCCTGTGCCCCGCGCCGTGCGAGACCGCGTGCGTGCTCGGCATCAACCAGCCGGCCGTGACGATCAAGCAGATCGAGGTCACGACCATCGAGCGGGCCTTCGACGGCGGGCTCGTGCGGCCGCTGCCGCCGGAGCGCCTCTCCGGCAAGACGGTCGCAGTCGTCGGCTCCGGGCCGGCGGGTCTCGCGGCCGCCCAGCAGCTGACCCGCGCCGGCCACACCGTCGCGGTCTTCGAGCGGGCCGACAAGCCCGGTGGCCTACTGCGCTACGGCATCCCCGAGTTCAAGATGGAGAAGTCGGTCCTCGACCGGCGCCTCGCCCAGATGCAGGCCGAGGGCACCCGCTTCCGCAACAGCGTCGACGTCGGCGCCGACATCACCGGCCAGCAGCTGCGCGACCGCTACGACGCCGTCGTCCTCGCCCTCGGCGCCACGGTCCCGCGCGACCTCTCGGTGCCGGGCCGAGAGCTCGGCGGCATCCACCAGGCGATGGACTACCTGCCGCAGGGGAACCGCGCCGCGCTCGGCGAGGAGGTGGCCGACCAGATCCTCGCCACCGGCAAGCACGTCGTCGTCATCGGCGGCGGCGACACCGGCGCCGACTGCATCGGCACCGCGCACCGCCAGGGCGCCGCCTCGGTGACGAGCCTCGAGATCCTGCCCCAGCCGGGGGAGGACCGTCCGTCCGGCCAGCCCTGGCCCACGTACCCGATGCTCTACCGCGTCGCGAGCGCGCACGAGGAGGGCGGCGAGCGCGTCTACGCCGTCAGCACCACGGAGTTCGTCGGCGACGCCGACGGCGACGTCGCGGCGCTGCGCCTCACCGAGGTGGAGATGGTCGACGGGAGGCTGACGCCCAAGGAGGGCACCGAGCGCGAGATCCCCGCGCAGCTCGTCCTCTTCGCCATGGGCTTCCTCGGGCCGCAGGGCCCGGGCGTCGTCGCGCAGCTCGGCGTCGACCTCGACGAGCGCAGCAACGTCCGGCGCGACAAGAACTTCATGAGCTCGGTCCCCGGCGTCTTCGTCGCCGGCGACGCGGGCCGCGGACAGTCGCTCATCGTGTGGGCCATCGCCGAGGGCCGGGCGGCCGCCGCCGGCGTCGACGCGTGGCTCACCGGGTCCTCGTCGCTGCCGCGCCCGATCGGCCCGAACGACCGCCCGCTCACCGTCTGACCGCGCCGTTCCGCGCCTGCACCAAGGGGGTTCGTCCACGGGGCGAACCCCCTTGGTGACTCAGGTCACAGGCCCCATAGGGTGAGGACCATGCGCCGCGCCAAGATCGTCTGCACCATCGGACCCAAGACCTCCTCCCCCCAACAGCTGCGCGCCCTCGTCGACGCCGGCATGGACGTGGCCCGCCTCAACCTCTCCCACGGCGACCACTCCGTGCACGAGCAGGTCTACCGCGACGTCCGCGCCGCCAGCGACGAGTCCGGCCGCGCCGTCGGCATCCTCGTCGACCTCCAGGGCCCCAAGATCCGCACCGGCCGGTTCGCGAACGGCCCCGTCACCCTCAGCGTCGGCCAGCAGTTCACCATCACCACCCGCGACGTCGAGGGCGACGAGTCGATCGTCGGCACGACGTACAAGGGCCTGCCCGGCGACGTGAAGCCCGGCGACGTCCTGCTCATCGACGACGGCAAGGTCATGCTCAAGGCCGTCGAGGTCACCGACACCGACGTCCTCACCGAGACCGTCGTGCCCGGCGACGTCAGCAACAACAAGGGCATCAACCTGCCCGGCGTCGCGGTCAGCGTGCCGGCCCTGTCCGAGAAGGACCGTGAGGACCTCCGCTTCGCGATGCGTCTCGGCGTCGACCTCATCGCGCTGTCCTTCGTGCGCTCGCCCGAGGACCTCGCCGACGTCCACGAGATCTTGGACGAGTTCGGCTACCGGCTCCCGGTCATCGCCAAGATCGAGAAGCCGCAGGCCGTCGAGAACCTCGAGGCCATCGTCGCGGCGTTCGACGGCATCATGGTCGCCCGTGGCGACCTCGGCGTCGAGATGCCCCTCGAGGACGTCCCGCTCGTGCAGAAGCAGGCCATCGAGCTGGCCCGTCGCGAGGCCAAGCCGGTCATCGTCGCGACGCAGGTGCTCGAGTCGATGATCGAGAACCCCCGCCCGACGCGCGCCGAGGCCTCGGACGCCGCCAACGCCGTCCTCGACGGCGCCGACGCCCTCATGCTCTCGGGCGAGACGTCCGTCGGTGCCTGGCCGGTCGACGCGGTGCGCACCATGGCCCGCATCATCGAGACCACCGAGGAGCGCGGCTACGACAAGATCGTCCGGATGAAGACGAACCCGAAGACGGTCGGGGGCGCGGTCACCAAGGCCGCGGTCGAGATCGGCGAGGTCGTCGGCGCCCGCTACCTCATCGTCTTCAGCGAGACCGGCGGCTCGGCCACCCGGATGGCGCGCCTGCGCCCGCGGCTGCCGATGCTGACCTTCACCTCGGAGCCGCGGGTCCGCTCCCAGCTGGCCCTCGTCTGGGGCGTCGAGACCTACCTCGTGCCGCGCATGCACCACACCGACCAGTTCGCGATGCAGGTCGACCTCAAGCTCATCCCCGAGGGCCGGGTCGCCGAGGGCGAGCGGGTCGTCATCGTGGCCGGTTCGCCCCCCGGCATCCCGGGCTCGACGAACGCGCTGCGCGTGCACCGCGTCGGCGACGCCGTCCACCGCCGGGCGCCCGCCTACCGCCCGGAGGAGGTCACCGGCTCAGCCGGCTCCGCCTGAGGCGTCGCGCGCGACGCACCCGAGCACCGGAGGGCCCGGGTGCGCCCCCCCCGCCC
>JAEWFB010000244.1 GCA_023389095.1 Actinomycetes bacterium | reverse complement strand
GCCCGCGCCGGGTCGATCCTCGAGCCGGCCACCTGGCGCCTCGCGGCGGACGCGCTGCGATCCGGTCGACGACCGTGACGGCGCCTGCCCTCGCGGCGCCCCGCATCTCCCGTCGCACGCGTCGGATCGTCGGGCTGGCGCTGTTCGTGCTCCTGGTCGCCGCCGTCCTGCTCGTGGTCACCGCGTCGGCCGGCCACGCCGCGGCGCTGCCGCACCTGCCGGCCCCGGCCCCCACGCCGACCCCGACCGCCCCGGGCGACAACTCGGGCATCGAGCTGAAGATCAACGCCCCCGACAACGCCCCGTCCTCGTCCGTGGTGACGCTCCTCGGGATCACGCTCCTGTCGGTGGCCCCGGCGCTGCTGCTCATGATGACCTCGTTCACGAAGATCTTCGTCGTCCTCGCGATGACGCGGAACGCGCTCGGCCTCGCGTCCGTGCCGCCGAACCAGGTGCTCGCGGGCCTGACGCTCTTCCTGTCCCTGTTCATCATGTGGCCGGTGCTGACGCACGTGAACACCCTTGCGGTGCAGCCCTACCTGCACGGCCACCTCGACTTCGGGGCGGCGCTCGCCGCGGGCGCCAAGCCGTTGTCGGGCTTCATGCTGGCCCACACGCGTCAGGAGGACATCGCCCTCATGACGCGCGCCGCCGGCATCGCGAACCCGGCCACGCCGGCCGCGACGCCGCTGCAGACGCTCATCCCGGCGTTCATGATCTCCGAGCTGCGGGCCGCGTTCATCATCGGCTTCGTCATCTTCATCCCGTTCCTCGTCATCGACATCGTCGTGTCCTCGGCCCTGATGTCGATGGGCATGATGATGCTGCCGCCCGTCATGGTGTCGCTGCCGTTCAAGGTGCTGCTGTTCATCCTCGTCGACGGGTGGGGCCTCATCATCACGGCGCTCGTGCAGAGCTACGCCGGCGGCGGGGGGCCGACGTGAACGCCGCCGCCGTCCTCGACATCTGCGTCCAGGCCCTCGCCGCGGCCGCCAAGCTGTCGGCGCCGGTGCTCGTCACCTCGCTCGTCGTCGGGCTGGCCGTGTCGCTCGTGCAGTCGATCACCCAGCTGCAGGAGGTCACCCTCTCCTTCGTGCCCAAGGCCGTGGCCGTCGCCATCGCCCTCGCCGTCTCCGGCCAGTGGATGATCGCCGAGATGGTGTCGTTCACCCACGACCTCTTCGCGCGCCTGCCCAGCCTGCTCGGGACGTGACCCACCGATGACCGTCCCCATCGACCAGGCGTGGGCCGAGGCGACGCTGCTCGCCATCGTGCGCATGACGGCGTTCCTCTTCGTGGCACCGCCCTTCTCCTACAACGCGTTTCCGGCGCGGATCAAGGCGATGCTCGGCGTCGGGCTCGGCCTCGCCGTCTCGACGCGGGCCCACTCCGTCTACACGAGCCAGGGCGACGCCGCCTTCATCACCGGGCTCGTGCTCGAGCTCGCCACCGGCCTCGCGCTCGGGTTCCTCGTCTACCTCGTCTTCGCCGCGATCCAGTCGGCCGGCTCGCTCGTCGACCTCGCCGCCGGCTTCCAGATGGCCCAGGCCTACGACCCGCAGAGCATGGTCAACGGGGCGCAGTTCGCACGCCTGACCCAGATGGCGGCCCTCGCGCTCCTCTTCGCCTCCGACGGCTACCAGCTCGTCATCGGCGGCCTCACCGGCAGCGTCGCGGCCATCCCGCTCGGCGGCGGGTTCGACCTGTCGCGACCCGTCGAGGTCATGACGACGGCGACCACCGGCATGTTCGTCTCCGCCGTGCAGATCGCGGGCCCGCTCATGGCCGTCCTCTTCCTCGCCGACGTCGGACTCGGGCTGCTGACGCGGGTCGCCCCGGCGCTCAACGCCTTCCAGCTCGGCTTCCCCCTCAAGGTCCTCATCACGCTCGGCCTCGCCGGCGTCATGTTCCTCGCCATCCCGCGCGTCGTGTCGGCCCTGGCCCACGAGTCGGCGCGGCTGCTGCTGGGGGTGGGCTGATGTCCGACGGGCAGGAGCGCACCGAGCAGGCCACCGACAAGCGGATGCGGGAGGTCCGCTCCAAGGGCCAGCTCAGCCGGTCGCAGGACCTCACCGCCTGGCTCGCGGTCGGCGTCGGTGCCGTCATGCTGCCGCTCACCGTGTCACGCGCGGCCGACGCCGGGGCCGGGCAGCTGCTGACCCTCGGCTCGGTCGTCGCGGACCCCGACCCGGGCCGGGCGCTCGCCGCCCTCTCCGAGGGGCTCGGCTCGATCGGCACGATCCTGCTGCCGCTCGTCGGCGCGGTGTTCGCCGCGGTCGTCGTCGGGGCCATCGTGCAGGGCGGCGTGCACGTCAAGAAGCTCTCCCCGTCGTTCGAGCACTTCAACCTCGTGCAGGGGATCGGCCGGATGTTCGGCAAGCAGGCGCTCTGGGGCGGGGCCAAGGCGATGCTCAAGACGGCCGTCGTCGGGCTCGTCCTGTGGATGGTCGTCCAGGACCTCGTGCCGATCCTGCTCACCGCGGGCGGCCTGCCGGTGTCGGGGCTGCTCGCCGCCACCGGTGACGGCGCGGCCTCGCTGCTGCGCTTCGCCGTCGGCGCCGGGCTCCTGCTCGCCGCCGCCGACGTCCTCGTCGTCCTGCGCCGCAACCGGAACAAGACCCGGATGACCAGGCGCGAGGTCAAGGAGGAGAACAAGAGCAGCGAGGGCGACCCGCTGCTGCGCTC
This sequence comes from Actinomycetes bacterium, assembly GCA_023389095.1. Taxonomy (GTDB): domain Bacteria; phylum Actinomycetota; class Actinomycetes; order Actinomycetales; family Dermatophilaceae; genus Monashia. The sequence goes on along the minus strand of JAEWFB010000244.1, from coordinate 303 downwards.
GCAGCGCCGGTCCCGGCAGCTGGCGATGTCGCGCAACCGGATGATCGCCGCGGTCTCCGGCGCCGACGTCGTGCTGCTCAACCCGACGCACGTCGCCGTCGCGCTCACCTACGAGCCCGGCAAGGCTGCCCCGCGCGTCGTCGCCAAGGGCTCGGGCACCATCGCCGCCCGCATCCGCAAGGAGGCCGAGGACAAGCGGGTCCCGATGGTCCGCGACATCCCGCTCGCGCGAGCGCTGCACGCCGGCTGCGAGATCGGCCAGGAGATCCCCGTCGAGCTCTACACCGCCGTCGCCGGCGTGCT